>DUNY01000191.1 GCA_012839145.1 Thermoanaerobacterales bacterium | reverse complement strand
GGACAAATATTTTTGATTTTAGGTCTATTGGCAGTGGCTAGGGATTTGGGTGGTGCCATGCTTTTTTATTTTACTGCTCTTGCAATTGTTTTTGCGGCCACTTCCCGGTGGGACCTCACCATAGCCGGTTTTGCCGGAGCAGGGGTTGGCGGTTTTTTGGGTTATAAACTTTTCGGTCATGTGAGAGTTCGGGCAAAAGCTTGGCTCAATCCTTGGGAAGATGTCCCAGGTAAAGGATATCAAATCGTACAATCCCTTTTTGCCATGGCAGAAGGTGGGTTTTTCGGCACCGGATTGGGCCTTGGTCGTCCGGATTATATTCCGGCAGTTACAACGGATTTTATTTTTTCGGCATTTTTTGAAGAATTTGGTTTTCTTGGTGCCTCTGCACTCATCGTTGTATATTTTCTATTGGTATATCGAGGTATAAAAATATCCCTATCTATAAAAAATAGTTTTTTGAGCTTGTCAGCTTTGGGCATTACCGTTTTTTTCGGAATTCAAATTTTTACCATAATAGGCGGTGTAACAAAGCTTATTCCTATGACAGGGGTCACACTGCCCTTTATGAGTTATGGCGGAAGTTCAATGGTGATGAGCTTTATTTCCTTGGGTATCTTAAACGGTATAAAGATGAGAGCCTCGGATGGTGAAACCGATGAATAAACTTGATAGAAATATAAAACTGATATTTGCTGTTTTTTGCACGCTTTTTATTTCCCTCATATTATATTTAACGTATTTTACTACAGTTGAGCGTGAAAGGCTTATTAAAAGTTCATACAATCGCCGGCTGTGGGAACAGGAAGAAAAAGTGATGCGTGGAACTATCTACGATAGAAGAGGAAGGCCTTTGGCTGAAACAGGTTTAGAAGGTGAAAGTAAAAAAAGGATATATAACGGAGGGAAAGCAATAGGGCCCCTCATAGGTTATTCAGATCGCATCCTAGGCAGAGCAGGCCTTGAAAATGTTTTTAATGGCGAACTGTTGGGAATATCTGAAAAGGATCCTGTTACATTACTGCGCCAAAAGATTCTGGGGGTAAGTGAACGTGGGAATGACTTATACCTCACCCTTGACTTAGATTTGCAAATAGCTGCTTATAACTTGTTTAGGGGTCGCAAGGGCGCCCTGGTAGCTATGGAACCGGAAACAGGCCAAATTTTGGCATTAGTCAGTTCTCCCGGTTATGATCCATCCACTGTAAAAAGTGACTGGGAAGCTCTTTCTCAGGATAAAAATAAGCCTCTAATAAATCGTGCGACTCAGGGCCTTTATCCTCCCGGTTCAAGTTTTAAAATCATTACTTTAGCAGCCGCCCTAACCCATAATCCTGAAATAGAGAATGAAACATTTTATACACCGGGATATATCAAAGTCAACGGAAGTATCATAAGAGATTCGGAGCATTTATGGCCTGGCGAGTATGATTTATCTACGGCTTTTCGATACTCCAGCAATACGGTATTTATTCAAATAGGGCAAAAGGTGCAGCAGGAGAAAATGATGTCTACGGCTCAAGCTTTTGGATTTAATACTACTAATAAGAGCGACATCCCTGTGGCAAAAAGCACTTTTCCAAGGCCGCCAATTGTAGGGGGCAAAGTTGAAATGGCCGAGTCTTTTATCGGTCAAGGGAAGATTCTGGCCACACCTTTGGAGATGGCACAAGTGGCTGCCATTATAGCCAATGGAGGTAGGTCGTTAAACCCGTATATTGTTCAAAGAATAGCGTCTCCTCTTGGGACTTCAAAGACTGTAAGGCAGACTATGAATACCCCTCAGGTAGTGAGTGCACAAGTGGCTGATAAGGTAAAAACTCTAATGGTTGAAGTAGTTAGAAATGGTACAGGAACAGCTGCTTCTATAAGGGGGACTCTGGTTGCCCGAAAGACCGGAAGCGCTGAAAATCCACATGGTATTGCCCATGCTTGGTTTGTAGGTTTTGCACCTGCTGAAAACCCTAAAATTGCCGTTGCAGTAGTAGTGGAAAATGCAGGTTCCGGAGGTTCCGTGGCAGGTCCCATTGCTCGAGATGTGATATCACAGTATTTGAACAGTCAAAATAGGTGATATGACAAGAGTGTTGAAAGCATTGCAAACTAAATCCCCATATGGTGCCTTTACTACGATAAATGAAGTGTTATTGTTTATGAAAGCCATGCTTGTTTGTCATCTTGAAGGCTTTGCCTGAAGAATCTTAAGATTTTCCGATTCGCTCAGAATAACGGGCTTTGTTTATTGCAAATATTGATTTTATAGCAATTGGAATTTCATTCAATTAAATAAGCTAGCTGGAGCGTTAGAGTAAAATTATATTATGCAAAATAGGCATAAAAAAAGGGCCCCCTGCAAAGCAGGGTAGGCTGGAATAAGAAATTTGCTCCAAATGAGTTTACTATGTTATAATAATTCATCATTGTTCCTAAATCTAGAGGTGAGTGACTTGAGAAAAAGCCTGATTGCAGATGGAGCCCTACTTTTGGTGGCAATTAGCTGGGGGCTCAATTTTGTTGTGGAAAAGAATGTTCTGCAAACTATAACCCCTTATATGTACCTTGGTCTAAGATTTGTCTTAAGTGCTTTGATAATGGCTGTTATTTTTCATAAAAGGTTAAAACAAATAAGTAAAGAAGATATTAAGGCAGGCTTAGTGGTGGGCCTTTTTATGCTTTTGGGCTTCATAACTCAGACCGTAGGTCTTGTTTATACCACCCCATCAAAATCTGGGTTTATTACCGGCAGTAACGTAGTTATGGTGCCTTTTCTGGCCTACGTGATAACTAAGAAGTTTCCGGGAATGTTTCAAATAGTGGGAGCGATAGTAACCTTTGGAGGTTTAGCTCTGATTTCCGTCAATGATAATTTGACTATTGGTCAGGGAGATATATTAACCTTTATCTGTGCGGCCTGTTTTGCCCTTCAGATTACTTTTACAGAATACTATGTAAAAAAGGCAGATCCATTAAATATGGCCTTTATACAGATAGCATTGGCCGGGATGATCACCATGGGTATTACTGTTACTCAAGAACCAGTGTCACTAGGATTTGATTTTAAAATCTGGAGTGCTATTTTATTTGGTGCGATATTTTGTACCGCCGGTGCCTTTGTCATTCAAAACATTGCTCAGAAACATACAAGCTCCACCCATGCTGCAGTAATCTTGTGTGCGGAATCGGTTTTCGCAGGTATTTTTTCGTTTGTGTTGTGGGGAGAACCTTTGAATTTAAGGACTTTAACAGGTTTTGCCTTAGTTTTAGCCGGAATCCTCATAACAGAGCTAGTTCCACCTAAAACCGCAAAAAATGTGAAAGAATCTGTAGATACAGCAATATAGCCATATACATAGATTCTCTCAGTTTGGGTAAGCCGTTCCTTGGTTTCATTTATTCGGCAATATATTTGAAAGAAGGCACTTTAATACCTCATTCCAATGTGTAGCAATTAATTAACATATCTTTTCGCCACAAGCTCCACAAAACCGCGCACCGGGGGTTACAGCTTTTCCACATTTCCAGCAAAAGTTCGGGGTAGCCTTTATCTTTAGGGTCGGTGATAAGTCCTCGGTGCTATTTAACGGGATAAAAAGCCAGTCAATGGTTTCCCCGTCCTCTGAAAAGCCAATGGCACCTTCTTGAGATACAAGATAAAAGCTGTCCTCGTCCATGTAAGTTTCTTCATCGTGAATCGCCGCAATATCTATGAGACTTTTACTATCATATACTTCATCGGTCGTGGCAAAACCCCATTCATTACAACGAGTAACGGCAACTTTTGATGCTTCAGACAAGGTTTCATACCGGTTATTCATTAAAATCCCTCCTCTTATTTTCTCACAGCTCATTTAACATTATCTACTTTTTGTTTATTCGGTCACTAGCTTCCGTTAGCCAGAAAAGGGCTTGGCTTTGCTCACTTTTGGGCAGATTTCATTCTATTTAAACAATAGATTATTACATCGTTTACACCTGTCATTGGAAATAGGGTTCATGGTATAACAAACGTTGCAGTATATGATTTTATCCTTGGATTTGTCGTATTTTTCATAGGAACTAAAAGCCGAGTGATACCGAACGCGATCGCCCACCGCCAAATAATCGTACATATGACGCTGGCTATCCCTCTCTATAATGCGTTTTTTCTTTCCGGCATCGGTTCTTATAACCGTCGTATATTCTGTATATGTAGACATGGTATCATCATTTTTATTATGGCGGCGCTCTTTATGAAATCTTTGTGTGACAACCCCCTCCCAAACCGGATGCTTCATGTCTTTGATACGCACTAAGTTAATGATGAGCATGATCACTCCCAAACCCACGCCGATGATGATTGCTTCATTTAGCGGCATTTCGTCGATAAACAGCCCCGCCAACAAAAACCCGATTGGGAATAGCAACATAAATATCCAGGCACAGCCCATAGCAGATTTTTTATTTTTACGAGCAGCTTCCAGTATCTCCGGATCGTTGCTTTTGGGCGACCACCCGACCAAGGACGCCTGATTTTGCGGTGGCATATTGTTCTGTGGCTGCGCTGCAGCCTGTAAAGAGGAGTTTGTAACCTCTCCCGCAACTTTCTGAACGGACGCACCGCAGTTCGTGCGAAAGGCGGCTTCTTCCGCAATCTTCGCCCCACAGGACCTACAGATGTCTGGCGGCGGGCTTTTTTGTACCTGTGCACCGCAATTGGCGCAGAACGCTGCGCCTTCCGACAACTTTGCCCCGCAATTTCCGCAAAACATAGTATCATCTCTCCTTGTATTTAACTTTTCTATTCGTTCTTTTTTCTTTGCCCGCTTTTTCCGTTTGCCAAGCCGTCCGTTAACCAACAGCAACAGAAGAGTACAGCCCGGAATCACCAGGATGTGGTAGAACAAACCCACGGGGCCGATTTCATCAATATCCACCAGCATGGTGGGTTTGTTTATGTTCGGCAGGAGTGTCAGATAGCTGATACTTTCCCGTCGCACCTCGCCTTCACCCAGTCTCGGCCATGCCTCATCGCTGCCGTAAATTACATAGCCCCTGTATTCCTTGCCGCCAACCGAAAAGGAATAACCCTTGGAAACGGTGCGGGAGCGGTTTTCTCCAGCATTGGTATCATCCAGTCGGCTGTCATAGCTGTCTACCGTCCCCATTACGGTTTGGCCCCAAAACCCCAAAGCTAGGATGCTAAGACTGTTGTATGTCGCAAACAGCAAAACGGCGCAGATCAGAGTGAGTATTAACGGATTGATTTTATTACGTTTTTTCTTTGCCAAGGCAATCTTCTCCCTTCATAGCTGCTCGCCGTTTGGTTTCTTGCGCATGAAGGCTGCGTTCGCCGGCTTTTTTCGTCGCAAAGCCTTTGCCGCTGCCGTCAAATCATTTTCATTTTTGCGCGCTTATGGTCCCCCAGGCTTTGTTGTTGAAGTCCAGCATTGTGGCGGAAAAGGATTGCCCATCCTGAGAGAAGGTAAAATCCAACGTCGCTGTCGACCGGAGCGGGCTTTACCTTTTCAATTGTTATCTCGCCGCCTTCCTCCAGCAAGCATCCGAAATCCACCGATGCATCCTTGACGTGGTCGTTTTGCTCAGCCTTGTAAGAACACGCACTTAGGCTGCTTATTATTAAAGCTACTGCAATCACAACAAACAAGACGGATCGCAACCTTCTCATCATCACATATTGCTCCCTTCGATTAATTTACGGTGCCGCAAACCCGAATACGAGAGCGGGCGGCACGTTGATAAACTTGGAATAATAGTGCATGGTGACCTCCGACTTATCTGATGGACGCTGATACATCAGCCAGCCGCTTGTGGACTCGCCGGGGGCAAGCTCGATAAATCCTCTATACATATCCTCTTTTTTCCCCGGAAGAATGTCCGAATTGTCATCGGATGTCATATGGCAGTCGTCGCCTGTGGGACCTTCCTCATAAACGATATAGATTGCTTGTCTTTTTGGCGTTTCTATCGTTTCATCGGACACGTTCTTGAAGGTATAGTAGACCTGCATATATGCAAAACCGTCATCGGCTTTGTTAATGAATATATCCGGGTCGGGCGACGCCACTTTATCAATCGTGATGGAAAGGCCGTTTGCCTTTGCTGCTTCTCCGATTCCATATACCATGACTTCTTCCTTTTCCGTCTCGCCGGATAGAGCATTGCTTGCTTCTGCCGGAGCGGTACTCGGAGCCGAAGGCTGACCTCCACTTTTTTCGCCGCAGGCGGAGAGGCTAAACAACAGCACTAAGATTAAAAACAAGATAGCAATTCGTTTCATGAAATTTTCCTCCTCGTAATTTTGCTGATATCGATTAAGCAACCTGGATACTCTTTATAAAATCAACTATTGTCTTTACTGCATTATCTAATGCACCGGCCCCTTTGTCAGCCATATCAAATGCCCCTGTTAAAGCTTTTTCTACAGCATCTTCCTCGGCTTTTATGTGCTTACTGAAATCTATCCCGTCTTTTTTGGCTACATCTTTTACATAGTCTCCAAAAAGGGCGGTTATCCTATTAACTCCGAAATCCAGCGCTGCATTCTCTAGTGCCGCAACTATACCCAAGCTATTGCCGGCATCATCTTCGTCATAATACCAATGATAGAACACCCTATATAGGAAATAGGAGCAAGCCCAGGCAGTTTTTACTTTCCAGTTGGCATCCTCGGGCATCCCGATGAAGTTATCCACACTGCCTATTGTCTGCTTGAACCTGTTCCACATAACCTCCTCTAATGCTTCCCAAGTGAAAGCATCGCCTTCTTTCACATATATTTCACACAACTCTAAGAATGTGGACTTAGCATTGTCTACCAGAAATGCGGTTATAGGGCCGCCTAAAGGTGTCAAGGCAATAGCAAAGGCTCCATCTCCGACAAATGTTACAAGCTCAAGCTCTGCGATACGCTCATCATACCAATAGGATTCCTTCAAATAGTCTTCCTTTTTTTGTAGGACCATCCGTTTGGCTATTTCCCAGCAGTGCCTTCTAAAAGCCTGGAGGTCCTTAAGACCGAGTTTGTTCTTATCCCTGTAAAGCTCGGCTGCTTTTCTCTTCATCAACTCACCAGACATATAAGTAAAGATTATATGCTCACAGTTTTTAAATTCTTCCTCAAATTCCTTTGCATATGTGAGTAAATCCGGTATTAAGAAAATTGTAGTTGCATTTTTAATTATAATATCGCCCGCTTTTCCGGAAAAAGACAAAGTTCCTTCTACTTTATCCGGTGAAGGCAGTGATTTATCTGCTGTAAAGGAGTATATTGTATGGGATGATGTGCTAAGGTCAGTATTTTCTTTAAAGGACAGTCCTATAATTTCACAAATGCCTTCCTTGTCTTTATAAGCTATCTCCATGGATTCAGGTGCTATAAGATTGAGCTCTTGTCCATTTTTATCCCATAACCCCATCTGAAAACCTATATTGGTGACAGGCATTTCTCCTTCTTCGTTTTTGTAGGCCATGATTTCATTTTCTTTCCCTAGAAAATCCGGCAGTATACCTTCATAGCATTTTAATACTGTAAATCTTGCCTTTATGACCTCCTCACCGCTATTGGCCGAGATCGTGTAGGGTATTTCTTCATAGAATTTTGTGACGGTTTCAGGTTTTGGTGTATCGTCAGTTACTTCTATATAATAATTTCCTTCTTCATCTTGTTCCACGGCTATGGGAAGAGAGTCGCCGTCTAATACTATGTTTGTGGGAGGTTCCATAAAATCAACAAATTCAATGGGCATAGTGAATTTCTCCCCTGACCCAACTAATACAGAAAGGTTAGGTCCTGCCAGGGAAATATAAGGGTCTCCTATTAAACGGAAGGTCACATTAT
>DUNY01000461.1 GCA_012839145.1 Thermoanaerobacterales bacterium | reverse complement strand
GAAAGGCGGGAATAAATATGATTTATGATGTGGCCATTATAGGTGCGGGACCTGCCGGTCTCTCTGCGGGACTTTATGCTGCAAGGGCAAAGCTTTCAACAGTTATCGTTGAAAAGATGTTCCCCGGCGGGCAAGCTGCTATAACATATCGAATAGAAAACTATCCGGGATTCGCTGAAGGCGTAGGCGGTGCCGATCTTGCCGATGCCATTAAAACGCAGGCTGAAAGCTTCGGTGCAGAGTTTCTAAACGGTGATGTTGAAAAAATAGAGAAAAAGGACGATAAGTTTATTATTTATATGAAGGGTGAAAGTCTTGAGGCCAAGAGTGTAATTTTGGCTACAGGTGCCCAACCGCGTAAGGTGGGAGTAAAGGGGGAAAAAGAATTCACAGGCAAGGGGGTTTCCTACTGTGCAACCTGTGATGGAGCTTTCTATTCTAATAAGCCTATAGTTATAGTAGGCGGCGGTGATACTGCCATTGAAGAAGCTTTATATTTGACCCGATTTGCCAGCAGCATTTATGTAATCCACCGCCGGGATGAACTAAGGGCCACCAAAATCCTTCAAGAGCGTGCTTTTAATAATGATAAAATCAAGTTCATCTGGGACTCGGTATTACATGAAATAGAGGGTAAAGATACCGTTGAGGAAGTAGTAGTCAAAAATGTAAAAACAGGAAAGCTGAGCTCTGTTTCTGTAGACGGAGTTTTTATCGCTATCGGCTACACCCCTAACACTGATTTTGTCAAAGACTTGGTTCAGTTGGACGAGCAAGGTTACATCGTCACCGATGAACATATGAAAACTCAGGTCCCCGGCCTTTTTGCTGCTGGTGACATACGCAAAAAATCCCTGCGCCAGGTGGTAACTGCCGTAGCCGACGGGGCCATCGCCGCTGTGGAGGCGGGCAAATTTATTGAAGAACAGTAGGGACGGTCTTGAGCCGTCCCTCATTGTTATGTCAGTTTTTTCGTATAAGTAGAAGGATGTGAAATAATTATTTTTAATTCTGTCATCCTGAGCAAAGCGAAGGGTCTTGTGACACATCATAATAGTATGTGAAGCTATGAAAACTATAATCATTAGTATTATTGGGGATAAGCTAATTAGATGTTTTATAATATTATTTGGAGATGAGGTTGAAAATATGGAATATGTACCTATAGGTTTAATAATTATTTTATTTACTATTTTTAATATGAATATCAATACATTACAACGCAATCAAGAGCGAATAGAATCAAAGCTAGATAGAATTATTGAGCATCTTGGATTACCTGAACCATATATAGAGAGCATAAATGATGAGTTGAAAGATGAACTTATAAAACTTGTTGAGGCAAATAAAACTTGTTAAGGCAATAAAAAAGTTAAGAGATGTTACTGGAATGGGGTTAAAAGAAGCAAAGGATTATGTCGATAAGCTTATTATAAACAGGTAGGGAACAGGGGACGTTTCGTTTGTCATCAAAACCTGACAAACGAAACGTCCCCGTGACATATGATTGTTGTTCTATTGGAGTATAGAAACTATGAAGTCTTTATAGGAATTTACCAGTATTATAAACACACCTACTGGCACAATATATTTCAGCAAGAAACTCCAGACATTGGCCAGCTTAAACTCAACTCCTGAACTCTCAATTTCCTTCACGGCCTCTTTAGTTGTGACCACCCATGCAACAAAGATACTAAGCAAAAATGCACCGGTTGTAAGTAGGATATTAGCAGACAACTTGTCATAGGCATCAAAGAAAGTTAAACTGCCCAGTCTAAAACCACTACCTTCAACTAAGGACAGGGATGCAGGTATACCCAGCAGGAATATTAAAGCTCCAATTGTCAATGTGGCTTTTTTTCTGTCCTTGTTTCGCTCATCTACAAAATAGGATACACATATTTCCAACATTGACATGGAAGACGTTAAGGCTGCAAATATGACCAACAGGAAAAATGCTATACAAAAGAGTTGCCCCATGGGCATTGATGCAAAAACCGCCGGTAATGTTATAAACATAAGTCCAGGCCCTTCTCCCGCTTCAAAACCCAAGGCAAAGACCGCCGGTATTGTAGCAAAACCTGCTATCAAGGCCGCAAGGGTATCTAATATTGGAATGGAGACAGCCGTACTTAACAGATTTTCTTCTTTACCTAAGTAGCTGCCATATGTTATCATAACCCCCATACCTATGCTGAGGGAGAAAAACACCTGTCCCATGGCATTTTTAGCCACATCCATGGTTATTTTCGAGAAATCCGGAACTAATAAGAACTTGATTCCTTCCATACTGCCCTTTAATGTAACACTTCTTATGGCAATTATTATAAGAAGGATAAAGAGTGCAGGCATCATTATTTTGGAACTGCTTTCGATTCCCTTTTTGATACCTTTAATAACTATCATGATAGTCATCAACATAAAAATCAATTGATAAAATATTAGGATTTTAGGGGAATTCATCATATCTGTAAAAATTCCCGCTAAGACTGTAGGATCCGTAGTATTTAACCTTCCGGTAACTGCATTTTTAAAATAATAGAGAACCCATCCTCCTACTGCAGAATAGAAGGCCAATATTACAAAACCGCAAATCACCGCCAATGCTCCCACGAAAGACCAACGCTTATCTATGCTTTTATATGCACCGAAAACCGATAATTGGGTTTTTCTGCCGAGAGTTATCGCAGCAAGCATAAGGGGCATACCGATAATCACCAAAAATAGAAGATAGAGAGCTACATATGCTCCGCCACCATTGACGCCGACACTATATGGAAACTTCCATATATTACCTAAGCCTACGGCCGAACCTGCAGCAGCTAATACGAAGCCCGCCTTGGAAGACCATTTGTCTCTTACTATTTGTTTCATGTTAAACCTCCTTTGATTGGTTTTGAAATTAGCCAGCCAATTTTTATCGATCGATCGAAAATATATAAATCAAAAAAAGTTCCACCTCACTTAGAGGTGAAACTTTGTTCACGGTACCACTCTATCCTAAATATAGTTAGACTATATCCGGAATGCTCTAATTCTAGTCTGCTGTTACACTAAACTATAGTCCTTTGTTAAGGGAGACTACCCTTTGCTCCTACTTGTTTCCGTTTAGAGCAAAAACTCGGGAGGGAATATGCACATCGTCTTGTAAAACCAGTTCTCACCAACCCCGGCTCTCTGTAGTTACAGTGTCAATGCTTATCTTCTCCGTCATCGCCAATGTTTATATTTTATTACTGTTTAATACTATATGCCTAAAATTGAAAAATGTCAAATCATTTATCGTAACAGCATCTTTTGTTTGTTGGGATGAGCTATAGTATGTTCAGTGTTATATATTTAGCCACTTCTTTTCCTAATATGGCATGGCTTTCCGAATCTAAATGCATTCCATCTATTTCACTAGTTTTAATTAACTTTGATGAATCTATTAAATGGCATTGTCTGCTAAGCACTTCTGTAAAATCTTTGGAAAAATGCTTGCTCTTCTCTGCTGCTTTTACAAACTCAGGAATTAGATGATCTGATTTTCTCGCTTCTTTTGGAATTAGTAATGGTGGCGGTATTATGACAAGTATTTCGGGTGAATTCATGTTAGGCCCTGTTTCACTTTTTTTAATAATATTTACCAACATTTCTACACTCTGTGCTATTTCATAAGAACTTACGCTAAATCTGCACTTTAAATCATTGCTTCCTAAAAATAATATTACTAAATCTATAGGCTTATGAGTATGTAGGCAGGGCAACAAATATGACTTTCCATTTCTATATTCACCTCTAACTGGATCGTTCCAAACAGTAGTCCTGCCATTTAAACCCTCGGCAATAACATCATAACTGCCGCCTAGTTCGTTTTGCAGTACACTGGTCCAGCGTATGTGTTTCGGGTATCGCCCTGTACCATCGGGTTTATATCCCCAAGTATTTGAATCACCATAACAAAGTATTGTCTTCATTCTTTTAGCACCTCGTTAAACAAATTTTAACTTTATATACATCATAACATATGAATCATTTGTCAAACCCTCGTTTTTATTGGGATTTAACCGAAATATTAAATCAGCTGTAAGTAAAGTCCATTTAAAATGATAGAAAGCATTGCCGTTAGTTTCGGCAATGCTTTTGTTGCTGAACATGTTTTACATAGGTAGAACAAATCGCTTAATCATTATAAAATGCAATACCGAGCCAAGTGAAATAAATATATGAAAGACCTCATGAAACCCAAATTTATTCGGGAAAAAGTTAAAAATCTTGGTTGCATAGATTACCCCACCAATCGTATAGGCAAATCCACCTAGAAACAAAAGAATAGTCGCCTCAATCGGGAAGCTCTGAACTAATTTGGCCAGTGGAATCAAAGCCATCCATCCCAGTGAAATGTAAAACGCCGTTGAAACCGAGCGGTGAACCCCAATAAAAAACACTTTAAGCACTATACCAGTTAATGACAATGCCCAAACCGCACTAAGCATTGTCCATCTCCATATACCGTCCAGGCCATAGTAAAGCACAGGGGTGTAGGTACCGGCAATTAACAGGAAAATTGATATATGGTCCAGTTTTCTCAGTACAAGCTGTTTCTCCGGAGTGGTCTTGACCCAGTGATAGACCGTACTGGCTCCATACAACATAATAACGCTGACACCATAAATTGTCATTGTTATTAATTTTGAAGGGTTGTTACGAGAAAGGACGATCAAAAACGCCAAGCCCACTACGCCTGCCAAAAAGGTCACAAAATGGGTCCATGTGTTAACCGGTTCTCTCATTACTCTACCCCCTATCGAATTACCATTTCGTTGTTTCAAAATTATTCTTGTATTAGTATTCGGTATAATATTTGAAATCCCTTTAAAAAATGGCTTTATTATTATATCCATCCATAGCAATTATACTTGTCCAAGTAACACCTGAACACCTAAGGATACAATCACAACAATTGCAGATATGATAAATCCGTGAAGCATGGGAACAAGGCCGGAGTTTTTAACCTCCCTAATATCTGTTTTCAATCCTATGGCCCCCAGTGCCATTATCATAAAAAATTTGCTGGATTTTGTAATGATTGAACCTACTTGGGGAGGAATGAGGCCAATACTGTTTATTACTGCAGCTAGTATGAAAAAAATAATGAAATATGGAAAGATGGATTTAATGGATGTGTTTGCATTTTTCAAGGTAATTTTATTTTCTTGCCTTTGTGCAATATAAGAGAATATCACCACTGTCGGTATAATAGAAAGTGTACGGGTTAACTTCACGATTGTAGCAAATTCTCCGGCTGCATTGGAATAAGCATAACCTGCAGCAACTACTGATGAAGTGTCATTTACAGCAGTCCCCGTCCAAAGACCGTAAGCCAAATCTGAAAGTCCCAGTCTGCTGCCCATTATAGGAAAAAGAAGGATCATTGCTATGTCGAATATAAAAGTGGCAGTAATTGCATAGGTTATGTCACTGTCATCAGCTTCAATAACCGGGGATAAGGCTGCAATGGCCGAACCGCCGCATATTCCTGTGCCGGCTGAGATAAGACTTGAAAGTTTCCAGTTCATTTTAAACAATCTACCAAATAGGTGACCAAAACCGAAAGAGGCTGCCAATGTAAACACCATAACCGCCAGGGATATTTTGCCGACCTCCAATATATGTCCTATACTAAGACTAAAGCCCAACAAAATAATAGCAAACTTTAAAAGTCTTTTAGATGTAAAATCCAGACCGGGGCTCAGCCGTTTATCTGATTTAATAAAGGGATTTAGTATTATCCCTGAGAAAAGAGCAAAAACAGGCCCTCCTATAAGAGGTATTTGTCCTCCCAAATGCGAAGAAAGCACTGCAATAACTATACATGTAAATACTCCTGGTAGATTTTTGATTATTGCTTCCATAACCGTCTCCTCCATAAACTCATATAGGTCTAGTTTAACATTTGCTATTTTATATGTGAAATACTATAATCTTATATAATTAATAGGTATTCACCTATATATGGAGGAGGTTATGACAATAAGACATTTGAGAGTTTTCATTGCTGTTGTAGATGCCGGCAGCATGACCGCTGCAGCCAAAAAACTCTTCATAGCTCAACCATCGGTAAGCCAGACCATTAGCGAGCTGGAAAGTTATTATAAGATAAGACTCTTTGAGAGATTGTCTAAAAAACTATATATTACTGAAGAAGGAAAACGTTTTTTAAGCTATGCGCGCCATATTGTTTCTTCCTTCGATGAAATGGAACATAAGATGCGACAGGCTGCAGGTAATAGCGTACTAAAGATAGGTGCATCCATTACTGTCGGCACTTGCGTGTTGAGCAAACTATATGAGCTGTTTCTTGCCAGGTATCCCAAGGTTGACATTGAATCCGTAGTGGACAACACTACAGTTATTGAAGAAATGGTATTGAAAAGCCAGTTGGATTTCGGTCTCGTAGAAGGCCCTATTCACAGCAAAGATATTATCTCAAAACCCTTTATGGATGACGAGCTAATTCTAATATGTGGGAGCAAACATCCTTTTAGAGCAAAAGGACATGTCACGATTCAAGAAGTAGCTGAGGCTGATTTAATTCTGAGGGAAAGAGGCAGCGGAACTAGAGAGCTTTTTGAAAACACCATGTCAGCTAAGGGTATGAATCTAAACATCAAATGGGTGTGCAATAACTCCGAAGCCATAAAAAATGCAGTGATCTCAAACATGGGCGTGTCAGTTATCTCAAAGATGGCAGTTGATTATGAATTAAAAAATAATAAGCTATTTCATATAATAATAGATAACATTAAACTTACTCGTAAATTCAATATTATCTATCACAAAAATAAATATATATCAAAGGTGATTGAAGATTTTTGGAACTTATGTTTGACATTAATCTAATGATATAAAATATATTTTATGATGGAGGAAAATCAATTGAATTGGCAGCTCAATACTTGTCCGAATTTGGGAACTTCCAGATTGTTATTGAGAAAATTATCATTAAATGATGCTGACGAATTATTCCAAGTTTTTTCAGATGAGGAAACTACCCACTACGTGCCAAGAGAGAAACATGATAATATGACGGTTACAATCGATTATTTAGAGAATTTGATTAAAAGAATGAACGAAGGTAAATCCTTTGTATGGTCAGTTATTGATAAAACCGAAAACCAAGTAATAGGAACAGTTAATTTGTATTTTAAACCGGATAGGGCTGCCTCGATAGGTGCAGTTATAAACAGAGCATATTGGGGAAAAGGTATTGGAACTGAAGCATTAAAACAAATTATTCGCTTTGGTTTTGATAAAATGAAGCTCATACGAATTGAAGGAAAATGTGAATCAAATAATATCGCTTCTGAAAAAATGCTAAAAAAATTAGGAATGACTTATGAAGGAACATTGAGAAAAGAAGTAATTATTAAAGGGATACCTAAAAACTCTAAAGTATATTCTTTGCTAGTTGATGAATATGAGGCTTTAAAAAACATGAATATTTGGTGACAGGTTCAAATTATTTAATAATCATGAAAAGTGCAAAGTAATGTTTATTATCTATATGGTATAAAGCAGGAGGTTAATTAATGAAAGTATATTATAGCTCAGTTTAAGGAGCAAGTGCAAAGGGCTTTGGGGATGGCCCAAGAAGATAAATTGGCATCCCCAATTATTTCCCACATATTATATCACAAAGTTCCTTTTGCATGACTGCCTTACCATCTTTTCTAACCCGCATATTATCTCCCGAAATCTCATCTATTACTGCAATTTTCCCTTCCACCCTTCCAAACTCGAACTTAATATCAACAAGTTCAAGACCGTAATTCTCACATTCTTGGCTTACAAGTCGGGTGATTTTTTTTGTAAGTAATATAGCTGTTTCTACCTCCGACTTGGACATCAACCCCAGTTGAACTATGCTTTCTTCGTTTATGAGCGGGTCGCCACGGTCATCATCTTTTAGGGTTATTTCCACCAGATGATCCAGAGGTTTATCTTCCTCCACATATTTCCCATATCTTCGAACAAAGCTACCGGCAGCCTTCAGCCGACATATAAATTCCAACCCGTCACCAAACGTTTCTGCGTTTTTGACGAGCATTGTATTTTCTATAAGGTCTGCATCGATGTAATGAGTATGAATACCTTCCCTTTTTAATATCTCAAAAAAATACTTAGATAGTTTCAAAGATGCATTCCCCTTACCTGCTACTTTACCAACAACCGTATTACCACCGGGATCCACTATATCCCCGGTTCCCGTCACATCATCTTTAAACTGAAGCAAAATATTATTATTACCGGCATCGAAAACTGTTTTTGTTTTTCCGTCCCGAATTATCTTCACTTTTAGACCTCCATCAAGTTCGAATTTGAATGAGCACAATTTCTGTAAATATTTTAACATATACACGATGTAACCGCAAAGAAAATAACTTAAACCAATTAATTCAACATATTTATCGTCGGCTATTTAATAATGAACTTCTTTTTAATTCCCTGTTTCCGAAAATACCTTTTTTCGCTGAAGCAGCATAAACACCGATAAACACCAATATGCCGCCGATTAATGTATAAATATTTCCACTTTCTTTTAAAAACAATATACCTATGGTTACCGCCACCACAGGGTTTAAATAATTGAACATGGACGTTTTGGGAGCACCGATAATTTTTATACCTTTATACCACATATAGTAAGAGTAAACCGAACAAAATATGGCCAGATACAACGCAGCACCCCATGTGGAAATCGAAGCTGTCTTAAGGTCGTTTATGAATGCCGGTGTAAAAGCAATAGGCAGTAGAGTAATGGTCCCATATATATATGCATGTGCTATTACTACGAAGGGATCATATTTGTCAACCACGTTTTTCCCTAAAACAGTGAAAATCGCCCAAATTACGGAATTTAAAAGTAACAATAAGTCTCCTGCAAGGGTACTTCCTCCTATAGAAATGTTCTTTCCCCCGGTGAAAACCAAGAATACTCCGAAGAAAGCAATGAGGGCTCCAAAAACACTATTGTATGTTAATTCTTCGTGGTGAAAAATTTTTGTAGATAAAAACATTGTAAAAATAGGGCTCGTTGCCATTATAATAGAGGAGTTTACTGTAGTAGTCATATTAAGACCGGTATACTGAACAAAAAAATATAACACTACTCCCAACAACCCCAAAAACCAAATCCTTATTTTATCTTTTTTGTCTATATAATAATTTTTATATAAAATCTTAACAAGACAAAAAAATATTGTTGAAGCCAAAACAAATCTCAAAACTGCAAGGTGCAGCGGTATTAATTCCCGAAGTCCGATTTTCGAAGCAGCCCATGAAGTCCCCCAAAAAAAAGCTACTCCTAATAGGCCAATATACATGCTTGCTGTAGAAGACACTGTAAACACCCCCTTAAACTAGAATACGTAGAATATCATACCATATTTTGATTGATCCAGGTTGATATTTACATCAAAATTTCAACAAAAAGGGAAAACAGCCCGTTGTTTTCATGTTAAGGGCTGTTTTTCGTCTGATACATTTTAATTACTATGTTAATTCGCTGAGATTTTATTATTGCGGTGAATGAAATTCAACAATGTCTTATTCCACTTTACGAATAATATCCGAAATTTTTATTTTCTTTTTGAGCATATCATTTTCTATCAAAAAATCTTGAGTCTTTTCCAGTTCGACTATATCCTTTTGGGTTATGGTTGGGTTAAAATCATACCAATCAATCATCTTTACTACATTGTCCTCGGATATTCCCGTTTCTTCAGCAGCTATTTTATAGACTTCATCAGGATGTTCTCTTATATATTGCAGGCTCTTGTTGTGAACCTCCATATACCTTTTCACCAGCTTGGGATATTGCTTTAAAAAGTCATTCCGGACAGCAATTACTATGGTTGCATCCAGCAGACCCTCACCGGTTGTTATGATGCGCCCACCGGCATAAATGGCCTGGGGTACGGCGGGTCCTGCCACCAGAGCCACATCCACGTTATCTGAATTCATGGCAGCTACAGCCTGGGGAATGCTCATATTGATATACTCAACATCCTCAATGCTCATTTCATTTTGAGCAAGTGCTGCAAGAAGCAGTTGATGCAGTATGGTGCCTTTGGGTCCGGCAATTTTTTTGCCCTTTAGTTCTTTTATAGAGGTTATCCCATCATCTTTGGTCATTATAGTAAAGGCTTTAGGAGCTCTACTATAAATTCCGATGACCTTCAGGTCAACCCCATTGGCCGCAGCTAAGATTGCCGATGTGCCGCCCAAAGCATTGCAAAAATCCAAAGACCCCGCCGCTATTGCTTCGGTCATTTTGGGTCCTTCGGTTATCTCAGGGAAATTAACTTTTATGCCGTCTTTGCCGAATTCTTCTTCAAAGAGTTCCAATTTCTTTTCCACTATGGACGGAACATTTAGTGGCAGTTTTACATAAGAAATATTTATCACATCCACCGCCGGTTTTTCCGAGGATTGGGAAGTTTTTTCGGGAGCACCGACTTCTTTACCGGTTCCACATCCTGACAAGGCTGTCATTATCACTAAGAACACCAACAACAATGCAAAAGTCTTTTTCATAACAAACATCTCCATTCAAAAATTGTTTAGTGTATAAACTCTTCTAGTGTAAGTACAGTAGGCAACCTTTTTGGGTGATATAATTGTCGCTCTACCGGGGTAACGATAAGGACTCTCTTACATAGTTCAATATATTAGGAGCAGCGCGCAGGCCTTCACCGGCAGGCACGCAACAGAATCCATTTCGCCCGCCAAACTCTGCTAAGTGCCATACAGGTCAAGAATGGCAGATCAAGCTTAAGGGTAATGTTAACTTTATATACAATAGTCAAAACATCATGTTTTTGGCAAACCAAATCTTTAATTCGGTCTATCAATTAATAATAATAGGTCAGTTTTAATGCCTATAAGATTTAAATAAAGGTTTCATTTCTTCGATAAAAGGAAAAAGCTTTAATAAAACACTAATGACGTTACCCCTAATCTCCCATAATTGTCTTTAATATTTCCTGTCGATATTTAAAAAATTTGTCCTGAGCCTGGTCTCTGGGATAAGGCAATTCTATGGGTATCTGTTTTTTTATAATTCCATCCTCCAGGATCACCGCTTTTTGACCTAAAAGCACCGCTTCATCTACATCGTGAGTTACAAAAATCACCGTTTTTTGCTGATTTATAAAGAGTTTCACTATTTCTTTCTGCAGTACCTGGCGTGTGAAAGCATCCAACGCGCTTAAAGGTTCATCCATCAATATCACTTCGGGGTCATAGCACAAAGTCCTGCCCAAAGCAACCCGCTGGGCCATGCCTCCGGATATTTGGCGGGGAAAGGCATCTTTAAATTGCTTTAATCCTAAAAGATCTAGGTGCCGGTCAACTTTATGTTTTATGATGTCAGGGTCCTCTTTTCTCAAGCTGAAAGCCATATTCTCCCCAACCGTCAGCCAGTGCATGAGGCGGGGTTCCTGAAAGACCATGCTTATCTTAGTTCCTGCTTTACTGCTGTTGCCCTCAATAAAGCTGATTTCCCCTCCACTCTTTTCCTCCAGACCGCACAGTACCCTTAGCAATGTGGTTTTGCCGCTGCCGCTGCGTCCCACCACCGTAACAAAACTCTTATCCTCCACTTCGAGATTTATTCCTGAAAGAGCTTTTATTTCACAATTTTTTATGTGATAGGTTTTTTTTAGATCTTTCATTCTAATTCCCGCCATAATATTTATATCCTTTCTTTCACACCTGACATTTTCCCAGTAAGGGAAAAGAACAGGTAGTCAATAAGGTATCCCAGAACACCTATAATTATAATCCCCACTATGATAATGTCCGGCCGTGAAAGCTGCTCCGCATCCATTATCATGTAGCCTATGCCCGCAGATGCAGCTATGAGCTCGGCTCCTATCAGAGCCCGCCAACTGTATCCGAGGCCAAGTCTCATACCCACAATCACTGAAGGCATTGCTGATGGTAAGATGATTTTTAAAAACTTCTCTTTTGCAGTAAATTGAAAGATCTGGCCAACTTCCAAGAGTTTTTCGTCACACCCTACAACACCGTTTAAGGTGTTTAAGAATATGGGGAAAAAAGCCGCCAGAATTATAACAGCTATTTTAGGAGCCTCCCCTATTCCCAGCCATAGTATCAGCATTGGTATGCATGCAATGGGAGGTATATGCCGAATGAATTCTAAAAGGGGGTTTACGTAATCTTCTAATGCACTAGCCATCCCTACCAAAACAGCAGTAGGAAATGCCAGGACAAAAGCTGCACTAAACCCTACAAATACTCTGTAGAGACTTGCCATCACATGTTTTGAAAGAGTCCCCTTTTTTAACAGGGCAAGGGCGGTTTCTAAGATTTCCACCGGTGGGGGAATTATGTAATTATTTAGTAGACCTGCTGCCGAAAGCATATACCAAATTATTAAAATAGCAAAAGGTACAATCAAACCCTTTAAAGTTTTATGGATCTTTATCCTCCTCCTACAATTCCTTTGAATAACCACCGTCATTTTTATGTTTAAACATGCGTGTAGTGCGCTCCAAGATTCCCTGAACATAGGCAAAGGCCATACCGTAGTTGGTGATAGGTACCTCTTGCTCTACAGCCCTGATAATTCTTGTCATCATTTGTTTCCGGTTGAACATACAGGCACCACAGTGAAGTATGAGCTTATAAGGTGTCAAATCCTCCGGGAAATCCGCTCCAGCTTTTATTTCAATTTGGAGTCTGCCACCTGCTTTAGATTCCAAAAGAGAAGGTAATTTTTGTCTTCCGATGTCATTTTCAAGAGGATGGTGTGTGCAGGCCTCGGCAATTAAAACCCTATCACCGGGTTTAAGTTCGTTAATGGCTCCGGCACCTTTTATTAAAGTGCCCAGCTCTCCCTTGTATCTTGACATAATAATGGAAAAAGATGTCAAGGGCACATCTTCCGGCACAATTTTGCTTACTATGTGAAAAACCTGGGAGTCGGTTATTACCATATCTGGCTTTT
>DUNY01000190.1 GCA_012839145.1 Thermoanaerobacterales bacterium | reverse complement strand
TTTCAATTATTATGGAACGTAATGCTTTGTTTTTACTTATCATTTTATGTATTGTTTCTACAATTATTTCACCCTTGTTTTTTACTAGCGGCAATATTTTCAATCTCCTTAGACAGCAAAGTACCTATTTGGTAATTTCTATTGGTATATTGACTGTTATGTTGACAGGCGGTATTGACCTTTCCGTGAGCTCTATAGCGGCCATAGGCGGTATCATGACTGCAATTCCCCTAACGGAATGGGGATACGATACCGGTCTGGGGTTATTTTCCGCCATCTTGATTGGACTCGCATGCTGTGTGTTAATAGGTGCTTTCAACGGTTTTTTAATTTCTTACCTAAATATGCCCGCTTTTATTGTTACATTGGCGACTTCATTTAGCGTCCAAGGCGTTGCGTTTATACTCACAAACGGCGCCCCTATATTAATGGATTTTAGTTTGCCTGCAAGCAGCACGCTTATTAAATTCGGTGAGTTATCAGATCCGGTCTTCGGCATTCCATATCCTGTAATTCTTGCAGCTGTAATTGTATTAATATTCTACTTTATAATGACATATACATCTTTCGGCCGCCTTGTGACCGCCATCGGCAGTAATGAGACCGCAGCTTACTTAGCAGGTATTAACGTAAAGAGATATAAATTCTGGGTTTATGTAATAAGCGGCCTGTTAAGCGGAGTAGCAGGCATAATTATTCTTGCTCGTGCCGGCAGTGCAACACCTCTGACGGCCACTTCCGATTACAACCTGAGTTCTATTGCAGGTGTAGTAATCGGCGGATGCAGCCTTACAGGCGGTGAAGGTAATGTACCATATACAGTCGTAGGTGTTTTTGTAATCGCGGTAATAGGCAATATAATGAACCTGATGAGTCTTGCCGCATATCCACAGATGATTGTAAAAGGTTTAATAATAATTATGGCAGTTTTGCTTAGGAGTGTAACCTCAAAAACCATTAATTAAGTTAGATGTTTTAACTAGATTCTTCAATCAATCCCCCATGAATTTGTTCCAACTTTTCATAGAGATTTCTAGTTGAGTTAACTCCCCTATAATTTACTATTATAGGAGGTTAGCCATAATAAATTTATTAAGGAGGAAAAGAATGAAAAGACTGCGAGTTTTTTTAACATTAGTTCTGGTTGTCTGCTTGGCAGCGTCTATGCTGGCTGGCTGCAGCAGCGGTTCAGATCCAAGTAAAACCCCGACAGAAAAAACTAGCGAGGGCACGGGTGGAGAAGCAAAAGAATCTACTCCCACTGGCGAAGCCGCTCTTGAAGTGCTTTTGACCGCAAAAGACAATTTGTCATTGTCAGGAATTCAACCTATTAAATTAGATAGTAGGGAACACATCAATAAAGGGGTTCCAGTTGAGCAGAAAAGTGATGTTACAATCGGTTGGGCAGCAGCATCTCTCGGCAGCACGTTCTTTGTTAATATGATAGGCTCTGCGGAAGAAACTGCAAAAAAATACGGTTATAAGCTTCTTTATGAAAATGCTAACTTTAATGTTCAAACTCAAAGTACACATGTGGAAACATTTGTAACTAAAAATGTTGATGTAATAGTCCTCAATGCTGTTCATATTGCCTCAAGCTTACAGGATATTAAACGTGCAGTGGATGCGGGAATACCGGTTATAGTCACCGGACCGACACAAACCCCGGAGGATTTTCCAGTAGTAACTACTATACTCTCAGGCAGTTATCAGCCCGGCTTCCAAATAGGTGAGTATGTTGCCGAAAAATTGTATAAAGAAGGCGAAGTGCTTGATGTAGGAATTGCCATAGCTCAGGTCGGAATGGCTGCAGATTCAGAAAGCAGACCATGTGGATTCATCGGCGGATTCCTCCACAAGAGTGCAGAAATGGCCGGTAATCCTTACCCATCAAAATATGATGCCATGCTTGAAGGATACTACGCCTGGGTCGATCTTAGGGATAACGGAAAGCTTGATCTTTCTGAAAAAGGTATTAACTTTGTAGGCTACGGCAGTGGCGGAAGTCCCGATCCTCAAGGTGGCCAGAAAGCATCTTCTGATTTGCTTACCGCACATCCGGAAATGGACCTTCTGTTTGTTGAGACTGACCCCATGTTTCCGGGAGTTGAAGCAGAAATCAAGAGTCATAACAAGGTTCCCGGCAAAGATATTCTCGTAGTATGTGCAGCAGATGGATTAAAAGCGGCTATGGACGCCATAAAAGACGGAAGACTGATGGCAACGGGATATAACAGCCCACTTTTAAACGGTACAACGATTGTAGACTTAATACATGAAATGTTTGAAAAAAATCGCGATGTCAACAATTTAGTTGCAAATGCATATACTCCCGCTTATATCATTACTTCTGATAATGTTGATGAATTCTATGACCCAAATTTAGATGTTGCAAAACCAGTTCCTTTTTCAGTTCCAACAGTTGATGAGTATAATGCACAAGCTGCACAATAAGAATAAGGTAATACTATAGAGACTAGGTTAAATAGGTTTTTCAAAGAAAGAGCTACTGGCTAAATTTCAGTAGCCCTTTCTTATGTTAATATAGCATAATATAGCAATAGATTTGACGATAGACGGACATTTAACAAAGGAGAGGATACTACTATGAGTAAAGAATTAACGGATTTTTCATTGGACATTTTCTCACTGAAGGGAAAAGTTGCTATGATCACCGGAGCTAATCAGGGACTTGGTATGGCGTATGCGGTTGCGTTGGCAAAGGCTGGTGCAGATCTTTTTATTCCACATTTTACGGATGATATATCCGAAATAAAAACGTTAGTCGAAAGTTGTGGCAGGAAAGTGGCTTTTCTGCAGGGCGATTTGACCAAGGAAGATTATCGTAAGGCAGTAGTGCAGGCTTGTATCAAAGAGTATGGCAAGATTGATATCTTAATTAATAACGCAGGTAATAACTATTTTGCAGATTTCCTTGAGTTTCCGGATGAAGCTTTCCAGAAGGTGCTGGATTTACAACTATGCGCTGTGTATTACCTTGGGCACGACATTGCAAAGGAAATGGCTAAGCGGCGCTCCGGTAAGATCATTAACATTGCATCTGCACTGTCCT
This sequence comes from Thermoanaerobacterales bacterium, assembly GCA_012839145.1. Classification (GTDB taxonomy): domain Bacteria; phylum Bacillota; class Thermosediminibacteria; order Thermosediminibacterales; family Tepidanaerobacteraceae; genus DUNY01. The sequence continues at coordinate 457 of DUNY01000190.1, read as the reverse complement.
TTACGGCTGATACCGGTTGCCCGCCTTATGTCATTGCAAAACACGGTATAGTCGGCCTTACTCGATCGTTCGCAAATGAGCTTGGCAAATACAACATCCAGGTGAATGCCATAGCTCCAGGCTTTTTTGCATCTGAAGTGAACCGAGCTGTTAGAGAAGATAAAGTGCTCCATAAGAAAATTTGTGACCATATTCCTCTTAGCAGCGGCGAATGGGGAGATTTATATGATTTAATGGGTACTGCTGTATTCCTTGCAAGTGATGCATCAAACTATATCAGCGGCTGGGTTATAAACGTGGACGGAGGCTTCAGTACTGTTATGGCCTAACTGAATTATAACAGCGGCATCAGTGACGCCCCCGGTTAGGATGGTCTTGCCGTCATGCACCCCTTCTCAATTTATAAGGCTTATCGAGTTTATCGATATGAGCGTATTTCATAATATTGGATTACTAT
>DUNY01000442.1 GCA_012839145.1 Thermoanaerobacterales bacterium | reverse complement strand
AGTGCAAGATAGAGCAGATATTATTGAAATAATATCGGAATACACTTCCTTGCAAAAACGCGGAGAAAACTATATAGGCCTTTGCCCATTTCATTCTGAAAAAACCCCTTCTTTCAACGTAAATGTGGGAAAACAGTTGTTTTACTGTTTTGGATGCGGTGTAGGCGGAAATGTATTCAATTTTATAATGAAAAAAGAAAATATTAATTTCCCGGAAGCCGTACGCTATCTGGCCGATAAGTTTAACATAAGGCTCCCCGAACCCGAGGATAAAGACCTGTCCAGGGAGTTTCGAGAAAGGCGGGAATATTTCAGAATAAACCGCTTGGCAGCAAAATACTACAAATATTGCCTACTTCACACCCGTGAGGGTCATAAAGCAATGGTCTATATTAAAAAAAGAGGGTTGACACCTGATACTGTGGAAAAGTTCTTTTTGGGGTATGCCCCGTCGTCCTGGGATGGGCTTATAAAATTTGCCAGAACCAAGGGTATAAAGGCTGAAGCTTTGGAAAAAAACGGTCTCATTATAGCTCGTAAAGATAATAAAGGCTATTACGATAGATTTAGAAACAGAATCATGTTTCCGATAGAGGATGTCACCAAGAACATCATTGGATTTGGTGGTCGAGCACTTGATGATTCAATGCCCAAATACTTAAACTCTCCGGAAACACCGTTGTTTTCAAAAGGGGATAATTTATACGCTCTTTCCATGATAAAAAAAGACCCTGCTCTTGATGTTATTGTGGTAGAAGGTTATATGGATTGTATAACACTACACCAGTACGGTTTCAAGCAAACTGTAGCTTCACTGGGAACCGCACTTACAAAAAAGCAAGCAGCATTGTTAAAAAAATACACAGATGGAGTCATACTCTCCTATGATGCCGATGAAGCCGGTCAAGCAGCAACGTTTAGGGGAATGGATATTCTTGCACAAGAGGGTTTCAGAGTTAAAATAATGAGTTTACCAGTTGGAAAAGATCCTGATGAAGTTATAAAAAGCCAGGGCGTTGAATATTTTAAAGAACTCTTAAACAATTCCATGGATCTTATTAGCTATAAATTATTTTTAGCAAAAAAAGGTGTAAACATTGGGACACCTGATGGGAAACTTAAATTAATCAAACAAGCCGTTGATATATTAACTGGCGTAAATAATGAACCGGAAATTGAGATACATGTAAAAAAGCTGGCAGCTGAACTTGGAGTTTCACCTCAAGCCATTAAAAAAGAAGTGCAGAGAAGAAAAATGGCAAACAATGGATATGAGTATAAAAAAAGCCAAAGAAGAGATAATAATAAGGAATTTAGCAAAATATCGCCGGTAAAAGGTTTTTATAAGGCCGAGAGGAAAATTTTAAAACTAATTATTGAAAATGAGAAGATAAGAGAGAAGATCAAAGGTCAAATTACCCCACGGTTTTTTACAAATAATAATACAAAGAAAATTGCTGATGTCCTCTTTGAAATAATCAACAAAAAACAAAACATTGAAATCTCTCATGTATTTAATTACCTGGATAAAGAAGGATGTGCGGAACTATCAACTATACTGATGGAGTATGTTGAATTAAAAGATGAAGAGCTTATAAATGCCCTTGTAAAAAAAGTAAAAGAAGGTTACTTTAAAGAATCTATCGATCAGGTGAGAGAACAAATCAGGAAGGCCGAAATACTAGGCCAAAGAGAGGAGATCAACGACCTTTTGAATATTTATCAAAAACTAAAAGCTGAAATGGATGAATTGAATACTCATACTACTCCGGGGAAGGAGGGAGCGTAAATGGCAAAAAAAGAACGGATAGAAAAAAAATACGTAAAAAAACCTGTTAAAAATAAAATGAAAGCGGTAAAGGATCTTATTGAAAAAGGCAAAAAGAGCGGTGTGCTTTCTTACGGAGAAATCATGGACGCTCTGGAGGATATAGAAGACCTGGATGCGGAGCAGATTGATAAAATATATGAGTCCTTGGAAGAAATGGGTATTGAGGTTTTAAACGATGGAGAAGAAGTTCAGGAAGAAGAAACCTTGGAAAAGGATCCCGCTGAAGAAATAGACCTTTCCGTTCCTGAAGGAGTAGCTATTGATGATCCCGTCAGGATGTATTTAAAAGAAATAGGCAAGGTTCCACTCCTTTCGGCGGAGGATGAAGTAACACTGTCAAAACGCATAGAGAAGGGCGAAAAGGATGCTAAGCGACAACTAGCTGAAGCAAACCTGCGTTTGGTAGTCAGTATTGCCAAGAAATATGTAGGTAGAGGTATGCTTTTTCTTGATCTCATTCAAGAGGGTAACCTAGGCTTGATGAAAGCCGTAGAAAAATTTGATTATCGTAAGGGCTATAAATTCAGCACCTACGCAACATGGTGGATCAGGCAGGCTATCACCCGAGCAATCGCTGATCAGGCAAGGACCATAAGAATTCCGGTACACATGGTTGAGACCATAAACAAGCTTATTCGTATACAAAGACAATTGCTGCAGGAGTTAGGTCGTGATCCACTGCCCGAGGAAATAGCTGAAGAAATGGAAATGACCGTTGAGAAAGTCAGAGAAATAATGAAAATAGCCCAGGAACCCGTTTCTTTAGCGACACCTATCGGTGAAGAAGAGGACAGTTTCCTTGGAGATTTTATCCCGGATGATGAAGCCTTAGCTCCTGCGGATGCAGCCGCATATCTGCTTTTAAAAGAGCAGTTGGAAGATGTGTTGGAAACCCTTACACCAAGGGAGGAAAAAGTTTTAAGACTTCGATTCGGACTTGATGACGGGCGCCCCAGAACTCTTGAAGAAGTGGGGCAGGTTTTTGGTGTTACACGAGAAAGAATTAGGCAGATTGAAGCCAAAGCTCTGAGAAAACTTCGTCATCCAAGTCGAAGTAAGAAGCTTAAGGATTTTTTAGAATAACCGGCCAAAATAGTGGGGATTTTTTCTCCACTTTTTTGCTGAATTAGAGGTTAAAGATGAAATTTGGAAAAAGATTGGAGTTAATAGCATCAAAGATTTCAAAAAACCATACGGTTATCGATATAGGAACCGATCATGCATACCTACCTATTTATTTAATCAATGAAGGCATATCACGAAAGGTCATAGCTACTGAGATACTTCCTGGACCTTATGGAAGGGCTCGGGAAAACATAAAAAAAGTCGGCCTTGAGGGCTTTATCGAACTACGATTGGGCTCCGGTTTTAACCCTATAAAACCAAAAGAAGGTGACATCGCCGTAATAGCAGGCATGGGGGCAATGACAATTAAAAATATACTAAATGAATCAAGGGAGAAAGTATGTTTTTTTAAAAAACTGATTTTACAACCAATGCGAAACCAGGAAAAGTTGCGAAAATACCTTTTAACCACAGGATATGAAATTATTGATGAAGATGTGGCATTCGAAGATAAAAAATACTATGAAATAACAGTGGTCAAAAAGGCACAAAAACATCTGGATCCCTTTGACGAAATTGATGTTTTAGTGGGACCTGTAATGCGTAAAAAAAGAACACCGGTGGTAATAGAATATATTAATCATCGTATGAAGATTTTACAAAATCTTATTGAAAGCTTGAATGCCTCCAATTCCGAGGTAGGGCAAAGAGCATTAAAAAAATATGAAAATCAATTAAAGGCATTAAGGGAGGTCGTAAAATGATATCATGCCAAACCCTGGTGCAGATGTTGGAAAAGTGGGCACCTAAAAGACTTGCCATGGATTGGGATAACCCCGGTCTAGCCATAGGTGAACTTTCTAGGAACATATCAAAAGTTCTACTGACATTGACGGTTACATTAGAAACCGTAAAATATGCAGCAAATAGCGGTTTTGAAATGATAATCTCCCATCACCCTCTTTTTTTCAAACCTTTGAAATCCTTGAGAAAGGATACACCGCTGGGTAAAATAGTCTATGAAGCAGTTAAAAATGACATTGTGATTTACTCCGCTCATACCAATATGGATGCGGCTTGCGGGGGAGTAAACGATATTTTGGCGACGGTTTTAGAATTACAACAAATAAGAGTTTTAAAACAAACCTATGAAGAAAGGTTAAAAAAGCTGGTAGTTTTTGCCCCAAAAGGTTATGAAGATACGGTCAGAAACGCTATGGGTGATGCAGGTGCCGGACATATAGGAAACTACAGTGACTGTAGTTTCAATACCGAGGGCTTTGGGACATTTAAACCTCTTGATGGTACAAAACCATTTATCGGTGAAAAGGGTAAACTAGAAAAAGCTAATGAAATAAGAATAGAAACAATCATACCTGAAAATCTCCAGAAAAAGGTCATAAATGCTATGATAAAAGCTCACCCTTATGAGGAAGTGGCCTTTGACATCTATCCCCTTGAAAATCCAGGCAAAGTCTACGGATTTGGTCGCATAGGATATACAAAAGAACCAGTTAAATTAAAAAATTATTGCGAAACTGTTAAGCAAAAACTTGGCATACCCCATATAAGAGTGGTAGGAGATCTGAATAAAATAATTTCCAAAGTTGCTGTATGTGGCGGTGCCGGCAGTGATTTGGCTCAGACGGCGGCGTTTTTAGGCTCAGATGTCCTTGTTACCGGTGATGTAAAATATCATGAAGCACTTGATGCTAAAACGGCGGACCTAGCTATAATTGATGCGGGACATTTTTCCACGGAAAATCTTTTATTACCAGT
>DUNY01000041.1 GCA_012839145.1 Thermoanaerobacterales bacterium | reverse complement strand
TCACCGTCATCTACGAAAAATGAAGCATTGTCAACACCTACAGTCTGACCGGTAGTTTTTAAAATCTTCTCCTTTGACCAGCCCTCTTTCAATCTTCTAAGGGCCTGCCTAGGCTTTGAACCAAAAATTTTAACTAAATTATTAACTTCTATTTTTTTTGACATTATACATTTCGCTCCCAAGGATTTATACATGTTCGTATTTTTGAGAAATCATTTGAGTAATCCTGTCGATAATTATGGCCAGAAAGACTATACTTATGCCTGAGTTAAACCCCATTGCGATATCAGTTCTGTTTATAGCTATCAACACATTTTCTCCGAGACCCTTGGCCCCGATCATTGAAGATATGACTACCATGGACATAGCCATCATAGTAGTTTGATTAATACCTGCCATAATAGTGGGCATTGCCTGGGGCAGCTCTACTTTGATCAATGCCTGCCATCTGGAGGAACCGAAAGCATAAGCGGCTTCTCTCATTTCTTGAGGCACTCGTTTTATTGCCAAGCTAGTTAACCTTATGCAAGGCGGAGTAGAGTATACTATGGTTGCAAAGACTGCAGGGACTGTCCCTAAACCGAAAAAGATCATGGCCGGGATTAAATAAACAAAACTGGGCATTGTTTGCATACCGTCAAGCAGTGGCTTCATGAAAGCCTCCAGCTTTTGATTGTATGCTGAATATATACCAATGGGTACTCCGATAATTATGCTCAATATTACAGAAGTTATTACTATAGATAAAGTGAAGATCATTTCATCCCACAGGCCTATTAAGCCTATTGCAGTAATCATTATGGCATATCCCAAGCCTGACTTGAAACCTTGCAGCTTCCAACCCAACAGAAAAACCAGTAGTATAAACAAGAACCAAGGTATAAACGACAGTAAATCTTGTATGTTAAATACAACCCATTTTATAGCAACTGTCAGAGCATCGAAAAATCCTTGAAAGTTTATTATAAGCCAATCGACTAATGCTTCTACATATGTTCCCGGATTGAATTTAAAATAATCAGGAAAAGTATTCATTTTTTCCAAACCCTCAGCTTTCGTCTAATTAGAGTGCTTCCTGGACTTTGCCTGCAATATCCTCTGGAAGCCACTTTGTCCACAAATCTTCGTATTCCTGCAAAAACCATTTAGCGGTTTCATCTGCCTCTGCATCGTTTTCTTGCATATATGCAAGCATCTTGTTAGTAAGCTCTGAACTTGTTTCGTAGTTTTTTAGGAATTCTACTACTTCCGGTGCATTTTCAATTACACCTTTGTTTACAGCAACAGTGACTTTTACACCTGGAAACTCACAAGCATATCCACTGTTCCACTTTTCATCTGAATATGGCTCATCTTCAAGTAAAGTCATGTCATATTTACCCATAATCCATGTAGGTTCCCAATAGTATCCTACCCATGGTTCGCCTTTTTGTACAGCAGAAACTAATGAAGTACTTAATGCTGTATCAGAACCTGGATTAAAATAATCGAAGTTTTCATCCAGGCCGTAGGTTTCAAACTTACCGCGAAGCACCTCATCAGCAAACCAGTTGGGAGGAGAACCGTAGATTCTTCCCTGTTTGGGATTATCAGGGTCTCTAAATATTTCCCAATATTCTAGCAAATCTTTAACCGACTTCAAATCTGGAGCAATTGGATCAATCCCTTTTTCCGCATCTCCTTTGATTATATAAGTTGGAACATAAAGTCCTTGAGCGTTGTCATCAAAGTTTATCGACAGTTCTACAATATCGCCACTGTCTATACCGGAGTCATAAACCTCCTTATAATTGTCAGTCCAGGCTTCCATATAGATATCAATATCCCCCTGGATTAGCCCTTGTAAGGTTATGGAGGATGACCCGGTAATCTCGTCGGTGTCATAGCCATATCCTTTTTCGATTATATAGCGTGCTATAGAATTGTGAACTCTAATACTGTCCCAACCGGCATCAGCAAAAACCAGCATACCCTTAGATTTTGATGCTTTGTTTCTGGATGAGCAAGCAGTCAAAAGAACAGCCACACAGATAACCGTTACTAATAAAACTGACTTAAATTTTTTTGAAAAACTAATAACGAACCACTCCCATTAAAAAAATTTAAAGTTCTATGTGTAAAACCATAGAACCCACTTAATTATTATACCCCAAAACGACGATAATCGCAAATTTGCGGTGAAAAACTTAATCTATTGTGTTTTTTGCCCATTTGCTTTCCAAAAGGCAAAGCTCTTTATCATCTTCATCAACGATGTTGTGCAGGCATGTAATATTATCACCGTAGTATAAGACCTGAGTAAGCGCTTTGATGGTTTTGCCATAGGTAGTTTCTTTTTTATATGTGACCTTTAGATTGAATAAGGTATAGTCTATGACTATATTAAGAGGTATTGTCTCTATAGCCCATGCGGCATATTTTACATTGTTGACATGACGGTTGGTATCAATATCACTATACCTTACGTGAAATTCTTTTTCTGTGTCAATAGTGGAAAGCTGTCTAATATCTTCAATTTCCAAAGGCTCTGTCGATTCAACGCCATAGGCTTTGTACATATCTTCAGTAATTTTAATAGGGCGTTTCTTATCGGTTTTTATAAAAAGCCATATGGAATTTGCGCTGACCAGTCTTTCTCCTTTTGGGCTTAAAATCTCGAACCAGCGATAGGCATAAAATTTATTGAAGGAGTGGGGTGCAGTTCTCACCTTAACACTTTCACCATATACAGGGTATTTATGTATTTTTATATCCCATTTATAGAGCACCCATGCAACATTGCGCTGTTTAAGATAGTCGACGCCTACTCCCAGTTGTTCGCTTTGGCCTATGGCTATGTCATCAAGGTAGTTCATCAAACTTGTTATAAGTACCTTTTTATTATAGTCAATTTCATAATAATGGATGCGGTATTCCTGCTCAAATAAGGCCGGATCCAAGGCAAGCACCTCCGAGAAAGCATACGATTGTAGTTAATTCAATATTATCATAAAATATAGTTAAAGTCACAGAACAAAATGAGGATGATGATAGGATGACCTTAAAACTTAACGTTTCCAGAATTCCCATAAATTTCATTTAAAGAATTTGCCATAATATTGACATCACGCTGTATAAACAGGTATGATAAAGAAGAAATGAAATATTTTGGGGGTTTTTTCATGAAAAAGAAGGTTTTAATACTTTCGGCCGTTGTATTGACGGCTGTCATGTTGCTTTCTTCTGCTGCCATAGGTGCAGTAGGAGCGAGAGATATTAAAGCACATTATAGAAATATTAAGATCAAGGTAAACGGTAAAATAATCGATGCAGGTGACACTGAGCCGTTCATTTATAATGATCGCACTTATGTCCCCATAAGGCTTGTCAGTGAGGCCCTTGACAAGATAGTAGAATGGGATAACAATCAAAGTATCGTGATAATAAATGATAAATCACCATCACAAATAGCCCAACAATTAGCGGCAAAAGATGCGGAAATTCAAAGACTTACGTACCAGAGTTCTATGCTGCAAAATAAGGTCATTGAATTGGATAAGGCATTAAAAGATCTTGAATCGGAAAAGAAAGAGATTGAAGACAAGAAAAGCAATCCCGATGAATACCTGGAGGATTATCTTTATGATGAATACTCCAAGTGGAACAGTATAAGATTTGATTACAAAGTAAAGGAATCCAAAGGAGACTTGAAACTTACCATAGAGTTTGACCGAAGTGATTATAAATCTGAATGGAACAAATTGACCGACAGGAAAATCGAGAACTGGCTCAACGATATTTATGATTATGCTGCAGATGAGTTTCCAAAGGCCGGATTCGAAGGTTCCATTCGCGACACTGATAAGAGGGAAAACTTAGTGGAGTTTGAGGAATCTAAAGGCAAATTGAAGGTAAAGTTTTATGATGATGTAGGATATTACGAGGATCTGGAAGATGATTTAAATTATTATTTCGGCTCAGGATTGACTGCGTATCATAAAGACTTCGGAAAATTGAAGGCTGATATAGAAGTGGATGTATATGACTATGATGATGAGATTTACATTACTGTAATTGTAGATACATCAAGATACAGTGATGAGTGGGATGATGTTTTTGACACAGCGGCGGCCGAAGACTGGCTTTACGATATAATGGATTATGCATATAAGGAATACAAAGACTATTGGATAGAGGGCCATGTAGAAAACAGTAAAGGCAAGACCCAGGCTACATTTGAATGTAGCTCATCCGGGCGTATGAAGATATACTGGAAATAACAGGACATACTCAAAAACTGAACTAATCCGCCCTAAGTCCCCCGCCTCTATAGGCGTCAGGTGCCAAAGGGCGGTTAAGTCCAGTATGAACGTGACTAACATTGCTATGATAGTAATATTTTTATCATGAAACTTTCGTTTATAGTGGTACAGGCACCGCATGGCAATTTAGAGGGGGTATCCTCCTCTAAACGTTAGTCTGATTCGACAGCTGATTCCAAGCGGAATCAGCTGTTTTTGCCTGCGAGCAATAATACAATTACATGGAGGCTGACTATGACGGGTAAAAAGGGTTATTCTCTGGTAATTGTTTTGTTTGTTTCCACCATTGCTTTAATGCTGTGTACGGCCATTCTCAACATTTCAACAAGCGAATACATGATGGGATGCTATGTGAGGGATTATACCAAGGCCTACTATCTTGCCGAAGGCGGTATACAAAAGGCACTTTCGCATTTGAAACAAAACCCGGATTATAGACCCAATAATAATTGGCAGGCATTGGGAGAGGGCCATTACAAAATCACAATATCACCGAAACAAGGTACTGATTCCATTAAAATAACCTCATCAGGCAGAGTGAATAAGGCAGAAGTTTCAATAATTGTCACAGCAGATGTTTATATAGAAATCGATGAGGAGGTATATCCGGATCCGCCTCATAGGAATGTAGAAATACGAGTACTATCCTGGGAATATGAAGGACCGATTTAATGAGCATTCTTTGATTCAAGAATATAAAATAGAACCC
>DUNY01000425.1 GCA_012839145.1 Thermoanaerobacterales bacterium | reverse complement strand
CAATACTTTTAGGTATAAAGTTTTTCGCATGCGATAATTCTCTATATCTGTCTGCTACAGATCTTGACATGGGAATAGAATATAAAATAGAGAATGTACCTGAAAAACTTACTGTAACGGAAGAAGGCAGCATTGTCATAGGATCAAAAATTTTATCGGAAATAGTTCGGCGAATACCCGAGGGAATGGTAGAATTTACTAGACAAGAAAACCAAGTATATATCTTGTCAGGTGAATTTAAAATGGTATTACCATGCTTTAGTGCAGATGATTTTCCTGAAATTTCCAAAAAAGAGCCTTTCAAAACTTTTAAATTAAAACAGTCAATTTTTAAAGAAATGATTAAACAAACCATATTCGCCCGAGCGGATGAAACCACATCCAGGCCTCAGTTGACGGGTATCTTGATTGATTATAAAGATAATATCTTTAACATGGTGGCATTGGACGGTTTTCGCATAGCTTGGCGTTATGAAGAACCTAAGGAAGAAGAAACATATGGTACAGATAACTTTAAAATTATCGTACCCGGTAGCACATTGCTTGAAGTTTCCCGGGTTTTTTCCGATGATGATGAAGCGTATTTTGAATTATATGCAGGTCAAAACAGAGTAGAGTTCATAACTGAAAAAACACTTATATCGTCTAGGGTTTTAGACGGGAACTTCATTGATTATAAAAAGGTAATGGAAGTAGAACCTAAAACCACTGTGCTAATATCCACCGATGAACTGCAATCGGCGGTGGAAAGGGCTAATATCCTGGCAAGAGAAGGTAACAAAAATAACTTGGTAAAATTTAACATCGACAATAATTCCATTGAGGTTCAAGCTGAAACCGAATTAGGCAGTATCTCAGATAAGGTTTTGTGCAATGTAGAAGGGGAGAAGCTAGTGATTGCATTTAATGCCAGATTTTTTATCGACGCGTTGAGAACAATATCCCAAACTCAAATAGAATTGGTTTTTTCGGGAGATATGGGCCCTTGTATAATCACACCTTTAGAAACTGAAAATCATAAAAATTTTATTTTACCGGTGAAACTCAGAGGTGATAGTTTTTGAAAGAGGTTTTAATTGAGACCGAAACCATCAACCTTGATCAATTTTTAAAATGGTCCGGGATCTTTTCTACCGGCGGAGAAGCAAAAATAGCAATAACCCAAGGTAGTGTAAAAGTAAATGGTATAATTGAGACAAAAAGGTCCAGAAAGCTAAAGGAGTCCGACGTAGTGGAATTTGAAGGATACCGTTTAGTAGTGGTCCGGAGGTAGAAACCATGGATCTTTCGAATTTGAGACTGTATGATTTCCGAAATTTTGCCGAATTTGATGTAACTTTTAAAAAAGGTATTAATGTCTTTTATGGGGATAATGCTCAAGGAAAGACCAACCTCCTTGAGGCAATTTTTTACATAACGGCATTAAAGCCTGTCCGGGCTTTCCGGGAGAGGGAGCTCATAAGGCATGACAGGCCTTTGGCATTTTTAAAAGGGTTATTCAACACACGATCCGGTCAGGTTAACCGCCAAGTGACTGTTTATCGTGACCGAAAAAAAGAAGTTAAGGAAGGGGAAAATATAAAAACCCGGTGGTCAGAGCTTTCCCCGGGTATAAGTGCCGTTTATTTTTCCCCTGATGATCTTAATCTTGTAAAAGGTGAACCATCAGGTCGACGAAGGTTTATAGATAATTTAATATATCAATTAAGGCCGGGTTTTTATAAATATTTACAGGGATATCATAAGGTGCTTGCACAAAGAAATACACTTTTAAAAACTATCAAAACCAAGCCTAATCTGACAAAAACCCTAGACTCTTGGGACGAACAGCTGTCAGAATTCGGCTCACAGCTTATAAATGAACGACTTGAGCTGCTTAAAAGAATATCGTTTTTGTCGGAAGATTATTTTAAAAAATACACCCAAGATGAGAGTAAATTAAAAATAAGTTACCGAAGCCAAATAGATATCAGTGATCCCCAATTGATAAAAAGAAATTTCAGAGAACAGCTGGCTGCATGTCGTGAAAAAGACGTAATTCGCACTTACACTTCGGTAGGTCCCCACAGAGATGATATAGATTTTTTCATAGACGGCAAGGATGTAAAACAATATGCCTCTCAAGGTCAGCAAAGATTAACGGTACTTTGTCTGAAATTTGCCAAGAGGAATCTTTTGTACACTGATAAAGGTGAATATCCAATTCTGCTTTTGGATGATGTGATGTCAGAACTTGACAAACATCGAAGGCAGCTCATCTTGGAAAGGGAGGATCACCAAGTATTTATCACAACCACCGACTTGAAATTTGTACCCGAAGATATATTGGAAAAGAGCTTTTTATACCACATTAAGGCCGGTGTATTGAGGTGATATAAAATGGAAAAGATAGGAACGATATTGCTGAGCACTCTTAAAAAATCCCGTCTGAATAAAAGGCTCATGGAAGCCAGGATTTTCGTAAATTACGAATCGATGGTAGGAGAAAAAATTTTCGAGATTTCTAAACCCATTTTTATACAAAATAACACTCTGTTCATAGGGGTTGAAAATCATATATGGGTACATCAGCTTCATTTTTTAAAACCCGAGCTTATTAACAGTATAAATTCAAATTTGCCCCGTCCTCTGGTTAAAGACATTAGGTTTCAAGTGCGTGATATAAAAAAAGTAAAAAAAACCAAACATGACATGAAGGTAAAAGAAGATCAACATATAGAAATACCTGAAAAAACTATGAAAATGATATATAATATTTGTCAAACTATAGATGATGAGGAGTTAAGGAGGACTTTTTCAAAACTAATGATAAAAGATGCGAAATTTAAGTTGAAAAAGGGGGAAAAGAGTTGTTTATCCACATAGGCAGTGATGAAACTGTTTTAACCAAGGATGTAATTATGATTCTTGACAAGAGTGCTCTTATTGCAAAAGATACCTCGGAATTTTTGCAAGTTGCTCGGGAAGAAGGATTCGTGAAAGATGATGAAAAGCCGTTGAAAAATTTAACTGAAGACAAAAAGACGGCAATAATACTGGATAAAAAAGTATTATTTTCACCAATCTCCTCCATCACACTTTCAAAAAGGGCAAACTTTATAAAAAATCTTAAATAAGGTATTGACGTGGAGGT
>DUNY01000388.1 GCA_012839145.1 Thermoanaerobacterales bacterium | reverse complement strand
GAAAATCTTTCCTTATTGACGAATTTTCCTTTATATTCTTTTTAAGGATTACTACTTCTTCCTCTTCAGGCCTGCCTGAGCCGAATTCTATTGTTTGTTCAACGGATATATCATTGTTACTCTTTAGTAATATCTCCTTTTGGAGTTTATTCTGTTCATTTATTGAGTAAAGGTATGAGAAAAGGGGGTAAAGTACTAGCAATACCCCTGTTATAATCAATAAGCAGCTTACTATGGTCAGTTTTTTATTCTTATAGGTTAATTTGTTTTGGCGAATTTTTCTCATAGCTAAATCTCCCTGAGATTATCTATGATTTACGTCTTATAACCAAGCCTGCACTTGCCAGCATTATTCCTGAAAGTATCAGTGCTATGGGGTTACCACCGGTTTTTGGCAATTCTTTCGCCGGTGCAATCGGTACCGGTTCATCCTGAACAATGATTTCTACAGGTGGTTCCGGTTCCTCGGGGATAGCCGGCCCTCCGGGAATAGGTTCTTCAGGAACTTCTATGAGCTCTTCCGGTTTTTCGGGCTCCTTTGGTTCCCTTGATTTCTTAGGTTTATCCGGTTTACCATCATCTTTACCATTGTCGCTATCTTTATAAACGTCTACACTTACATCGTCTTCATCGGTTACATAACCTCCTTCATTATAGTAACCCTTGACTTCTGCCTCATTCACCAATTCGCCCGTTTTCTTCGTTGTATATTCTCTTGTAATTGTTACCTCTTCGCCTTCTTCTAAATCAACAATATCAAAAGTTTCATCAAGCATTTTGTCATAAAGGGTTATACCTTCTAAAGGTAAATCACCGGTGTTTTTAACAACAAATGTGTATGTTACTTTCCCGCCAACTTTTACCCTTGTAGGTGATGCGGTCTTTGTCAGGGATATGCCGGGCTGTTTCATTGGTGGTTCCTCTGGGTCATATATATTAGTTATATCTACTATCTTTACAACTCCATCATCTAAGTCTTCATCATCTTCAGCAAGAATTATTTCCAGCCCACCTTCAGGTATATCATAAGTATAGTAATCTGTTCTAAGTTCTTCAGATAGATAATATGTTCCGGCCAGTAACTCCGGAAATTCTGCTTCACCAAACTCATCTGTTTTAGCCTCCATTGGTTTATTCAGATTTTCTCCTGTCAGTTTGAATTTAAATCCTTCCCCTGGTGAATCAGTGGAATTCATTACTGACACGCCATTTGTTGGCTTATTATCTGTAACTGTTTTTACAATTCTTATTCTTCCCAGCCATTCCGGCATTTTGACATTTATGAACTCTAATTCTATCAATGTATTTTCGGCATCTATTGTTGCTTCACGTTCCATGCTGTCTAATATGTATCCTTCAGGTGCTTCTGTCTCTATTACTGCATATTTCCCATATGGTAAGTCTTTTGATGTAATTGTTCCGTCATCACCTGTTGTTAAAGTGTCTACTACTTCCCCATCGCTGTTTTTTATCACAAATACTGCCCCGGCTAAAGGTTCTCCTGCAGATTCGCTATTATTCATAGTGTAGAACACTGGCGTATCTTCCACGGCTGTTTTAATGATTTTTACATTTCCTGATTCGGGATCTGTTACACCATTTCCATTTATCAATACTGTTGCTGTAGCCGTATCTGTCACTGTTTTATATTTCAATAATTTTTTGTATTTACCTGTTACCGTTGCAACATTGGTCAATTTATCATCTACTACATCTTCAACTTTGACAACAGTCGTTACGGTAACGGTTATTTCTTCATTGGGGTCCAGTTTAGTTTTTGGAAGAGTAATATTCCCTATTTTATCATCTGTTAGTTTTATGTCGTATAATTTTACATCACCAATGTTTTTTATAGTATAGGTATATGTTATTTCATCCCCAATTTTTGCCGTTTCCGGTGCAGTTTTCGTCAGCAGTATTCCGTGTTGGGGTTTAGTTATGGTGACACTTGCAGTTGCCGTATCTGTTACACTTTTTAAGAATCCATACCACCCTGTTACTGTTGCCTTGTTGGTCAATGTGCCTTCAAATATACCGCTAGACATTG
>DUNY01000214.1 GCA_012839145.1 Thermoanaerobacterales bacterium | reverse complement strand
TCATAGTTTGGTGCCGAAGGCGGGAATCGAACCCGCATGGTATTGCTACCACTGGATTTTGAGTCCAGCGCGTCTGCCAGTTCCACCACTTCGGCACAAGTGCATTATTATATTAGCATATCTGCTTGGAGAATTCAAGAGGATTATCAGGCCGGTTGGTAATATATTTGACCTTTAGTTGCTAAAAATGCTTTAACAGTTTAGCTGTCAGTTCTTCTCCATTTTTTATTAATTTCTCTATATCCTTTGACGCTGCATTCTCAACATGAACTCCGCCACTGACTACCACTACTTGATTTATCTTTTTACAGAGTTCTTCAGCAAGAGGTATTGCTATTCCATCATCTTTATGCCCTATTAGATTATATACTGAGGTAGTACAACTGATACTACCGTCGCCTTTCAAACTGCAACGGGGTTGACTGACAACTATAGTGCCTATATGTGATTTTTCCCCGCCACCTATGTATATATTAACTCCGTCTTGGGTTTTCGTCATAACAGCTTTTAAAGTGAACTTACCATCGCCTTCAGTCTCAAAAAATGTATTTTTGATTTTTATCAGCCCCCATCTTAATTACAAGACCAATTTACAAAGTATTATTTTTTTATTGTCTATCTACACTATTAACCATTTCTTTGTTTTTTCATATGAAGAATAATGTGTTTTTTAACATACTATTTCACATTAAGTTGAGCTTCTATAAATAATTACTGCTCTTCAATATATCTGCCGGCTTCCACAGCCGCAATAGCGCCGTCAGATACTGCCGTCACAACTTGACGTAAGGATTTCTGACGCAAATCACCGGCGGCAAAAAGACCGGGTATGCCGGTTTTCATATGATCATCAGTGATAATGTAGCCTTGGTTATCTAACTTAACAAGATTTTTTACAAAGTCTGTTTTCGGTGTATAACCGATTGCTACAAAAATACCATCAACAAAAACAGAGCTTAGTTCTCCTGTTTTTACATTTTTAACTACTACTTCTTCAACTGCATCCTCACCTTTAATTTGTTCTACCACTGAATCCCAGATAAATTTTATTTTATCATTTTTTAATGCTCTCTCTTGCAGGATTTTTGTTGCCCTCAGCTCATCTCTGCGATGAATCACGTGAATGCTGCTGGCGAAACGGGTTAAATACATGGCCTCTTCTATAGCTGTATCACCACCACCAACCATTACTATAGGCTTATCGGTGTAAAAAGCACCATCACATGTGGCACAATAAGATACACCACGTCCGACAAATTCTGTTTCACCCTTTACTCCGATTTGTCTAGGTTCGGCTCCCATAGCTAAAATAACGGTTTTTGCTTCAAGCTTTTCCTCTTGCATGTGAATAATAAATTTATTATCTAGCTTTTCAATTTTGTCCACATCACCATTGATGAAATCTGCACCGAATTTTTCTGCCTGATATTTTATATTATCTGTAAGTTCTTCACCACCGATACCTTCTGCAAAACCCGGATAGTTTTCTATTTTATCCGTTATAGCTGCTTGGCCGCCTGGAAACATTTTTTCAATGATAACCGTTGACAATTTTGCTCTAGAAGCATAAACGCCCGCTGAAAGGCCAGCAGGACCAGCACCGATAATTGCTACATCATAAATCACTTTTTATCCCTACCTTTCTAAGGTGAAAAATCTGTATTTTGTAAAAACCAGCATCATTATATAGTATAAAATACCCTTAACAAACCAAAGACTCACTATAGCTTTTATAATTACTCTAGCCATACTCTCTATATGCCTTGCCCTAGATGCAATCGCTATTCTCCATTATAGGGTTAGCAATAAATAGACTCCTATTGGGATTATTAATGCACTTGCGAATGTTTTAATACCTAACTTTTCCTTCTTACCTTCAAGTAATAAAGATACACACATTGTAAATAGCGGCTCTGCAGCGGCAATAGAACTAGCTATTGATATAGGTGTTGTCTGTAAAGAAAAAAACATGCTAAAAACTGCCAAGCTAGAAAATACTCCTACAATCATATATGAGCTGTTCCAGCAATGCCGCAATGCCAATATTAATTTATGGCCCTTACCTTGAGCTATGTGATAAATTACACTCGAACCAACGGCAACGATTGAACCCGTCAAAAAACCTACAATAGGATTTGGCAAAACTCCTAGACCGATTTTGCGAAAAAGGTTGCCGGTCCCAAAAGTTAATCCTGACAGAATGCCCAAAATTATACCTATATGAGTTTTTTTTAAATTAATACTTTTTAAGGTAACAACGTCATCGCAAACAAAAGTGTTTTCCTCACTTTGCGTATCTTTATGGCGGTTTCCTGTCTCATAAGTTATTAATAATACTCCAAAAAGTATAACTATGATACCAATAAAGGCTACTTTATTAATTACTTCGCCAAGTATCATTAATCCTGCAAGCACTGTAAAAACCGGGGAAGTCATCTTTAATGTTCCTGCCCTTGAAGCACCTATTATAGCAATGCTTGAGAAAAGAAACCATCTGCCTATAAAACTGTTAAGAAGCCCGGCTGCACCAAAAATCAAAAGCCCCTTAACATTAAGTGTAATGCTTTTTTTAGCTATAATATATATGGTAATAACAACCATATTTATTACAAGATTTACGAACAGACTTATAAATAATCCCATATGTCTGTCCATTACATCTTCTTGGTTGCCTTTGCGAGTATAGACGTTACTCACGCCCCAAAAAAAAGCACATATTAATGCATAAAAAGAACCCATTGTATCACCGCTTAATTAATAATAGGCCATCGTCCTCTTATAAGCCTTGGGAGGGCGGTATGGACGATGGCCTTATGGATTTGTTTAT
>DUNY01000053.1 GCA_012839145.1 Thermoanaerobacterales bacterium | reverse complement strand
CAGAGCGGGACAGAGTTGTAGCTATGGCAGCACCTGTAATCCCCATGGCGGGAAATCCCAGTTTTCCGTATATAAGAATATAGTTCAATACTACGTTTATAAGGTTAGAAACTAAATTATACCTCATGGGTGTAACTGTATCCCCGGCGCCCCTAAGGGCAGCGCCTATCCCCATGGTAGTAGTGATGAACACACCGCCCAATGCTATAATCTCAATATACCTAACGGCAAGGGGAAGCACTTCGGGTTTTGCTCCCATGAAACCGATGACTTTATCAGCAAAAATATATCCTGGCACACTGACCAAGATACCCATTATGGCCGTCAAAATAAGGGTTTGTTTTACTACTGCACTGGCAGATTCATTGTCATCGGTTCCCATAAAGCGGGCTACCAAAGCCGTACTGCCCACATTTAAGGCTTGAAATACAGCCAAAGCTAACATCATGGGCTGATTGGCAAGACCTACCGCTGCCAAGGACTCTGTGTTTACATTTCCTACCATCACCATATCCACCATACCAAAAAGGGTTCCAAGTATAAGTTCAGCAAGGGATGGTAATGCAAGTTCTTTTACACGCTTGCGCAGATTGGTTTCTTCAATATTATCAGACATTATTTTAGTATTTGTTTTGACATTTTCCACATTTGAATCTTCATCACTATATCTCATTTGTTGCACCTCATTTAACTTTAATTGATTGTAGTATACAGTCAGCAATTGTAAATTATTTTTTTCTAAATACTTCTTATTACTATTATAACATCTATGGGCAAGCTTTGACTTCCCAGTGTATCTGAGATCACTAATAAGTCAAGTCTCAGGTGCCTGAGAAGCCTGTCAAATCAAGCAAAGGTTTTAACAGGAATGCAAAATATTACTAATATGCAGGGTGTTATTCATTTTTCGGAGGCTTCCCTGGCACCATAAGCTTAACATATCAACTTATTTTCCAGTTAACTAACAAGTAAATATTAGCTGTTTAATTTTGGAAAAAATCTGGTATAATTAAATATGGAGCGCTGTTTTTATCCGTTTTGAATAAAGGGTGATTTAAGTGAAAAGAAGTTTGGAAAACATAAAAGATAAAATGCAAGAGCTCACAACTTATATTAAACAAAATAAAAATATAATCGCACTTTATATTTTCGGCTCTTATGGTACGAAGTATCAGCATGTAAATAGCGATCTGGATTTTGCCATATTGTATAAAGATAGGCCCTCGTTGTTTGAAGAGCTTGAGATTGAGTCGGATATCAGCCAAATATTTCACCGAGATGACATTGATGTTGTGAACCTAAATAAAGCACCTATTGATATGAGCCATCAGGTATTGTATACCGGTGATTTGCTCTTTTGCAGAGATGAAATATTACTTGCCGATTTTAAGGAGAAGGTGTTTAATATTTACGGTGACTACGGAATTGTTCTCAAGAAGTTTTATGATGATTTTCAAGAAGGATTGAGGGAAGAATATGGCACAAATTGATAAAAAACGGATTTTGGATAAAGTCAGAGTCATTCAAGATTGCCTATTCAAATTAGATGTTTTATCCCGACTTTCTTTAGATGAATTTACTTCTGACTTTAAAAATTTTGATTCTGCAAAATATAACCTTCAAATAGCCATAGAAGCTATGATCGATATTGGAAACCATATAATATCACGAAAAGAACTTGGAACTCCGAAAACTTATCGTGATACTTTCGAGGTTTTACATAAAGGTAAAGTCATACCAAAGGAAGATGCAACGACTTATAAATTGATGGCTAGATTTAGGAATAGAATTGTGCATTTTTATGATGATGTAGATGATAAAGAAGTCTATAATATATTGCAAAATAATTTGGGTGATTTTAACTCTTTTATAGACCATGTAAGTAAACTTCTAAATTAATGACCTATATAAGAAGCATCTGATTCCTCAGATGCTTCTTCATTCTAAATTTCCGCCGATTCACCGGGTTTTATGATGATAACCTTTGTATCAGTCTTGCTTTCCACCAGTTTTTGAAATTCTGTGGGATCTTTTTGTATGGGTGGGAAGGTATTGTAGTGCAT
>DUNY01000034.1 GCA_012839145.1 Thermoanaerobacterales bacterium | reverse complement strand
GTAAATACATTTCCCAGGAAAAGATTAGGCTTTGGGAAAACCTGAAAAGCATACCGGGCTTTGAGCCCTTATATCCCGAGGCAAACTTTGTTTTTATTAAAATAACTAAAGATCTAAAAGTATCCATATTGGCCGAAAGTCTTAAGAAAAAGGGGATTTTAATTCGCGACTGTTCAAACTATAGGTTTTTGGATGAGAGCTTTTTCCGAGTAGCGGTAAAAAGCAGAGAAGATAATGATATCCTCATATCAGCATTGAAAGAGGTAATGAATAAGGAAATCAAGAAGGGTAGTTCGTGAGCATGAGCATAATTATTTTATCGGCATTTTTGCTGGATATTATCCTAGGAGACCCGGTAAGACCAACTCATCCCATAGTCCTTATAGGGAAATTGATAGTTGTTATTGAAAAAAGCCTTAGAGAAATCTTCAAGACGTCAAAAGGTCTAAAGATAGCCGGGGTTATACTCTGGTTTGTTACTGTTTTTTTGGCATATATCACCACTTACTGTATAATTAAAGCAGCATATAAATTTAGCCCATGGTTTGGACATGGGATGAGCCTATGGCTTACATATACCGTTCTGGCCGTCCGCAATTTGGCCGATGAAGCCTTGGGAATCTACCGTGAAATAAAAAGAAGTGATATCAATGAAGCCCGAAAACGCCTTTCATACATAGTCGGTCGGGATACTGAGGATATGCCGGTGGATGAAATCTGTCGAGCCACAGTTGAAACCGCGGCGGAAAACACCATCGACGGAATCATATCCCCTTTGATATATGCCTTTATCGGTGGCGCACCTTTGGCCATGGCCTATAAAGCGATAAACACTTTGGATTCCATGGTGGGATATAAAAATGAAAAGTATGAGTCTTTCGGATGGTTTTCCGCCAAAATGGACGACCTGGCAAACTACATCCCCGCCCGCATAGGAGGCATTTTTATACTGATGGCCGCTGCTTTAATGAAGCTCGACATAGGTCCTGGAATAAAAACGGTGCTTTCAGATGCCAAAAAACATAAAAGCCCCAACAGCGGTATACCGGAGGCCATAACGGCAGGAGTTCTTGGAATCCGGCTGGGTGGTTGGAATTACTATGGCGGTGTAGCAAGTTTTAGGGAATATATGGGTGAAAAGCTGAGAGAAACCGAACCTGAAGATATAAAAACCGCAGTGAAGTTAAGTTTTATCACAGCAATTGTAGCATTGATTGTAGGGGAAATAATACTGATATTAAAGTAACCGGTGAACCAAGGCAACACTTTTATTCAGATTTATTATTAAGCATAATTCAGGTTAACAGCATGCACTGTTATATTGTAATATCGTTACATGATTTGACAGTTAAAGATATTTAAGAATCATAGTAAAGAGGAAGAGGTCAGATTATTTGAAAGGAGAGCCGTTTTACACTATGGGATTCTATGTAGCACTATTGTTCCTAACTCGCATACCCTTGCCTCAAGTAAAGCTTGATGAAAACAAAATTGCTTCATCTTTGCCCTTTTTTCCCCTTGCAGGAGCAGTCATCGGCGGGATATTGACTTTAATATACATATTAGGGCAGAGAATATTACCGGAACAAGTTGTAGCGGGGATTATTGTAGTTATGAGCATAATCATCACCGGTGGTATGCACTTGGACGGTTTCGCAGATACTATGGACGGACTTTTTTGTTTCGGAGACCGGGAGAAAAAACTTACCGTCATGAAAGACAGTCGTACCGGGGCTTACGGTGTTATAGGTCTAATTCTGATAATACTTTTAAAATACCTACTCATTTCTTCTTTATCCAAAGCTTACCTTATCCCCGCATTGATTGGTTTTCCAATTATAAGCCGGTGGATGATGACATTCGCCATCGTTTTTTATCCTTATGCCCGAGAAAACGGCTTAGGAAAAGCATTTGCAGGTCAAAAACTTGTAGCGTTTATCTTTGCCGGTATTATTACAATACTCATCAATTACATAACCGTCGGATTGGAAGGCCTGATTGTGGTCTTTGGAGTTTTTGCAGCGGGTTTCCTCTTTATCCAATATCTATTGAGACAGCTGGGAGGTATGACAGGGGATACCTATGGAGCGATTAACGAGTTTTGTGAGATTATGGCTTTATTAATGTTTTCTATACTATCTTTTAGAATCGGGTGATATTTTGGCAAGATTTTTTTTGACAAGACATGGGGAAACCGTTTGGAATAGGGAACGTAAATATCAAGGCCAATCGGATGTACCTTTGACCGATGAAGCTAGGATACAAGCTAAAAGCCTTTCAGAAAGACTTAAAGATGAGAAAATAGATGTCATATACGCTAGCGACCTTGGCAGAACTATGGAAACCGCTGAAATAATAGCAGAGCACCATGGGCGAAAAGTCGTTCCGGCCCCACTGATGCGGGAACTAAACTTTGGAATTTGGGAAGGTATGACCTATGACGAAATCATGCAGAAATGGGCCAAAGAGTATAATAAGTGGCAAGATGACCCGTTCAATGAAAAACCTCCCAAAGGAGAAACACTGTCTGAACTTTGTGAGAGGGTCTCAAAGTTCTTTATGAAAGCGGCACAGGACCATCCGGATGGTCGGATACTTGTAGTAAGCCATGCAGGTCCAATCAGAGCAATACTTTCAGTATTGTTAAATCTCAAGCAGGATTTTTTCTGGAAATTCAAGATAAGTAATACCTCCCTTACCATAATCGAGTATGACGGTTTAAAACAACTTTCAGAGAGCGACGCCTTTATTGTAATGGTAAATGATACATATCATTTAAAGTTTATATGATCAGACTCGCCACAAAAAGCATAATCGGTTGTATTACAGAAGCTCTTTAGAGATGCCGTTATTTACATTTATTTCTTTTCAAGATCAAAATTATAATTTGGTTAAGTACATCATAAAGTTCCCTACATAAAAAAATAAAGAGGCAACTTTTAAAAGTTGCCTCTTTATTTTTTTCTCCATCTAGAATAATAATCTGGCAAGATGTCAGTCTCATTATCAAATCAGGTGAATTAAACCTGCTGTACTTCTTTTACTTCAGGTATTTCTTCTTTCAATGCCCGCTCAATACCGTTTTTCAATGTCATGGTAGAAAATGGGCATCCCCCACATGCACCGGTAAGCCGGACTTTAACG
Source organism: Thermoanaerobacterales bacterium (assembly GCA_012839145.1). Lineage (GTDB taxonomy): Bacteria > Bacillota > Thermosediminibacteria > Thermosediminibacterales > Tepidanaerobacteraceae > DUNY01. The sequence continues at coordinate 1,512 of DUNY01000034.1, read as the reverse complement.
ATACCGGTAGCTTCATCAATTTCTACCACTTCGACATCCCCACCGTCAGCCTGCAGAGATGGGCGAACTTTATTTAAAACAACCTCTACCTTTTCCTTCAAAAGATACAACTCCCTTCAACTTCATCTTATTTAAAATCATTCCCATTATATCAGAAAATATTTTGGTATTCAATGAGAAAAAATTAAAAACTTCCAATTTATTTTATCATTACCATATGGCATTTATGATTAAACCTTGTTGGTGAAAATGTATTTACCTGAACTCTTAAATATTTAAGCGCATGGTGGTGGAATACTTATCAAAAAAAGGGAGTAAATACCAGAGATTTTATAGAATTTTGCAGGAATTTTGGATTTATCATCGAACTAATAATATATCTATGCGAAAATTATAATTATTTTTGTTGATTTGTTATATATATCGTATTTCGAAGGGGAGTTTATTGAGAAATTATTATTAAACAGATCAAGACAATTAATATTCCCGACATAGTGTCGACAATATCGTTATTTCTAGAGTAATTTCTCTGATTATTCAACCGTGAAACTTCTCATAACAGCGGTTTTAAGGTTTTGCTCAGCTAACCCAAATTCATGAACTTAAGATAAAAGCTATTTTAGGTTTATGAATTTCTTAACCCCCGGGCAGGCGGACTTAGGGATATTCAAAATTCAAGGGAAATTATTTTTATAATAACAAACAATAGATCAATTGTAGGATATCGAAAGGGTCGACCAACTTCATTAAATAAAGTTACCGGTTACGCACGCTTCAACCAAACCTTTTCGCCAAGTGCAGTCGCACTAAGACTCAAAGGCTTCGGCAATCCTAATACGTTATAAGAAATAGTCACAATATCGGACGCTGACAGGTTCATTGAGTTCTATTATTAGGAGTGAGTTTAAAATAGCAACTTAAAAAGACTTACGAAAGTGGTTATTGGAAGCGCTAAGAGCTTTAGATGGCAGGCAACATGTTTAAGAAAAGAGGGAGTTCTGTTTGCTGCAATATTTGGATGCATCCAAATATTGCAGCAAACAGAATATCAATGAATGAGCGAAAAAATCCTTGTCCTGCTAATAAGATTAGGTATATTGAAGAAATCTTTATGCACTTTAATGTATTGTAGTAAAGTGTCACGCAGCATGTGTCACAATACTTAGCCGATAGAGTGTTTGGAATAAAGTATACGAGATATAAGGGAGGAGTCCATTACACCATAGATTAGTTGTGCCTCGGGAACAATACACGGAAAGTTTTATGAAATGCATAAAAACAGTCGCTTTTATGTGTTATTTATTTTATAATATATTGAGATAGCAGTAAAAGGGGAGGTGCGAGTGGAATATAATAATCAGTCCTCCCCCTTTCCCTTGCCAGAATCACACAACATAGGAGGAAACACATAAACATGAGTAGTGTAAATTTGTACGATGTCGGACTTTCCGAAAGATATGTTCAGGAGGCCGCAATGTACGGCGATAATCTGTATTTAGCGAGAGTTTCAGC
>DUNY01000138.1 GCA_012839145.1 Thermoanaerobacterales bacterium | reverse complement strand
TCAGACAATCTTTATTAGGTTGAAGACCGATACAACAGAAATTAATTTTATTTTTGGCAATTTTGCCGGCTGCAGAAACAGCATCATTAATCGGGTCGGTAGTCCACAAGGATACAGTGGGTATACCATCAGTTATAAGCATAATTAATGGATTTTTTAAGTTCTTTTTACTCATATACTTAATGCTTCTATCAAGCGCCAAAGCCAGGGGTGTTAGACCAGTAGCGACTATCTTATTAATACCTTCTTCCATCATTTCATAGTTTCTTGTAAAAGAGACAAAGGGTGTAACTTCCTTTTCTTGAAAAGCCAATATGCTTATTCGAGTGTGGGGCTTTAAGACAAGATGTTTTGCAAGATACTTTGCATTTCTAAGTCTAAAACCGGCCATACTGGCACTGGCATCTATTATCAAACAAATATCCTGCTGAGGCTTTGGTACTCGTTTTATAGAAATCACATCTTGTTGCTTGACATTAAACTTTTCATTTTCAAGATAACTTCTTATCATGGACCTTCTTACAGTTTCAGTTACATCCAGTTCTTCTGCCCATTCTTCAGGATCGTAGGGTTTATAAATACTCGGTCCACTTTGGATTCTTATTGCTCTCTTGGAAAAATGGTTAGTTTCAAATCCCTTGTAGCTGCTTAGCTTTGGTGAGTTTTTTATAGTCTTTTTCAGTATTGACTCCAATTCTCTACGGTTTATTTTTAAAAACTCCCTAAGTTCCTCTCCTTTGCTGGTAAGATAATGTTTGTTTTGACGTTTACTCATAAGTTGTATCTTCTCAAAATATTTTATTATATCGTCAAAATCACTGCTTTTTTTCTTTAAATCTGCCGGTACTCCTGAAGAATTCCCCCCTTTTTTAATGGTCTCAAGCACTTCTTCGATTTCCCTTAAGCTTCCAAAATGCTCAATCATTTCCACAGTTTCTCGAAAAATATTGTCTTTTCTGAGATTGTGAGCATCCTGTTTTAAATTAGAGTCAGAATCTGTGGTATATGGCGACATATCCATGGTGCTATTTCCGATTTCGTGTTTTATCCTCTCAATCTTTCTAAGTTCAACACCTTGTTTCTGAAGAGCTTCTTCTACTTTTGCTACTATCAAAAATATGTTTTTCAATTCCTCATCAGGGATAAGTGCCGCTAAATGAACATGGTTCAAATGGTTTTTTTTGAGATTTTCGGTTATACCATAACAAAGATTTCCTGTCAGCCGACCTCCACCGGATCCTGTCTGAATATCCATATTATCCAGCAGACAACCTAACGAGCCTTCTATGAGGCTTTTTTTGAGAAAACTAGCTATTTGTTTTAAATTAACTGTTGTTATTTCATGAAATATATCCATATGAGTTATTTCATTTTGTTCCGATCGATGATAAAAAACTTGACCCGCATCAGCATTAACAGTTATACTTACATTTTGCGGAGTATCAGGTTTAATTGTATGCATCTTTCGGCTGACAACGGCTGTTTCACCTATCCTAACACCTTTACTCTTATTCAGTTCAAGCTGTAATTTTTCTATGGGATTCATCTTATCAATTCCTCTTCGGTTTTAACATATTCTTTTATATCCAATTCACCCATTGATAAAGCTTTTTGCGGTGGAGCCTTCATATCAATATTTTTTGGATTAGGATTTGACATGCTGCCATTAGATTTTTTACTTTTTGTCGGTTTGAAATTTTCCGCAAGCCGTCGCAAAATATTTTTTAAAGACTCCAAATTGTGATTTTTAGACCTTGGAGATTTATCTTTAATATTTTCGAGTTGTGTTAAAGCAGATGTTTTGTTTTCCTTTTGAACAGGAAGCTTTGCGATGTTTGGTGCTTTTTCCATAAAGTTTTTTCCCTGCTCCAGATTTTTTAATATACTGTTAAGATCTTTCATTTCTACTCTGTGGCGTAAAGCATAACGGGTATTGAAAATAACATCAGCAATACACGGTTTTCGCTTTAGTAGAGCACCTCTTATATTTGTTCCCAGCAAAGCTGCTTCAATATAGCGAAGACTTTCTATACTGTAATCAACATACAGAGATGCAAAAAGCTCCCTTATTTCTTTTGTAGGTTCAAATCGGTCCATAGCCTTTTCCGCTTTAATAAATTCAATTGTCTTTTCCATAATTACGGTATTATCATCATTTGATATTTCTTTACTGAAAATCCTGTCAATCGCCCAAGTATCAGTAGGCCTTTCTACATTCACGCTAAAATCGAATCGGTCAGAGAGCTGGCGCCGAATGTCCTCTAATGGTCCGGGTTCTTCATCCGGATTTGAGGCCGACCATACACTGACTTGAATCGGTATCTCCGTAACTGGAAGACCTGCTTCCTCGATTTGTATTCTTCCAGGTTTTGTTCCCATTACATCAAGCAAAATGTCTGCAATCTCCGGTGAAGTATCAGCTAAACGATTTATTTCGTCAACAAAAATAATTCCCCGATGGGCTTTTGGAATTGTCCCCAACAAAAGTGCCGCTTCCGGACCATCTCTTGATGAAAGTTTTTTTAAATCAATACTTCCCACTACTGTCCCTTTTTTAGCCGAAGGTGAAATCTCTAAAAATGGCATACTGATTATTTCAATGCCTATATTTTTTATTTCTTCATCAATAAGATTGCGATGCTCTGGACAATGTGGTTTTAACGGATCACAGTTATATAAACAACCCTTTATTCTGTGAATTTTAGGTAGAACTTCTTTATATGCCCTGATGATTGTAGTTTTTCCGGTACCTCTCAGACCTTCGGCATGGACATGGATGGGTATTCCCGTCAATGACCCTGTTACCGATATATCCAATATATCAAAGAGAGAAGTATTACCGGAATGTCGTATTATCTGAGAATATTTTTTCATGATTTATCCCTCACGCTAACTCTATTTTAGTCTATTAGGTATCTTTTCCGAAAAGGGTTTTTTTATTATGGACACTAAGTATTTTTTACTTTAATTTTATTTAAAGCCAGTAAAAAATAATAAAATACTGTTAATGTAATA
>DUNY01000323.1 GCA_012839145.1 Thermoanaerobacterales bacterium | reverse complement strand
GCCACTAAGTTGAATTTAGTAGGTATAGGCAACATACTAAAACTCCTTTACAAGTAATTTTCATAATTATTATATGAAAAGAATAACATGTGTGTGTGATTTTTTCAATTGTATTCAGGAGTCCGAGTAGGAGAATCTCCGGAATAATACCGTTTTATGCCCTTTTCAATACACTGTGCTAATTTATTTTGATAGGCAGGGTCCTGTAATCTTCCGCGATCCTTAGAATTTGACAAAAAACCCATTTCAACTAAAACAGCGGGCATGGGGCTTTCTCTTAAAATGTACAAATCCTGTGGGATAGCTTCTCTTATGTTTTCCGGATCCATGTTTTTCAATTCTTCCTGAATGAGTAAAGCCAATTGTTTACTCTCCGGGTTTTTAGGGTTATAAAAACATTGTGCTCCAAAATACTGAGGGTCAGGATATTTATTTGCATGTAGACTAACTAAAATATCGGCTTGAGAGTTAGCGGCAAGGTCTATTCGACGTTGGAGTTCCTTGCAGTTAGATACTTTTTCCATTGTTTCTTTGTCACGAGTTAAAATGACATTGTATTTTTGCCTTTTGAGCATTCGTTTAAGTTGCGTAGCCACTGCCAGATTTATAGAACTTTCGGCAACACCGGTTTCCTCATGGACTGCACCTTTGTCTATGCTGCCATGTCCTGGGTCAATTGCTACTGTTTTACTGGGGCCGAATAATTTCAATGCAGGTAATGATTGGGTTATAAAAATATTATAGCTAAGCCCCATGATAATAATGGCAAGAATAAGGGAAGCTATCGTGTGTTTTTGTCTTTTAAACAAGCCTAATTCACCTACCCTTCTTTTTATGTTATCCGACTCTTTTTCAACTGACTAACTTGGCGTAAAACTCCCTCCTCTTTAGGCGGGAGTTTTACGCCAAGTTAGTCATTCATTTGCAGTTCTAAAATTCAGGTGGAGTAGAATATCCATCTAATTAGGAACTTGCTTCAAAACGGCTAACGGAGTTTGCTGGTCATCATTCCCGAGAGGGTTGTTTCGTAGGATATCCATTATTTCCTTCTCTGAAACTTCACCGGAAATGGCTAAAATATCCACACATTTAATATCATTTATATCAGCTATGGCTGTAGTTACGCCGGTTTTTTCATATATTTTATCGGTGATTTCTTTTGGGTTTTTCGGCCCTAACACTATGTAGCGGTCAAAAGGCGACAATGTTCCCGCTATATCGTCTATTTTAGCCAGTTCTCTTCCAGCCACTCTGTAAAAATCTCCGGAGCGGCCTACCGCCTTGCCTAGGGCTGCAGCTATGGCCCCGAGAAACACTCTATATGTTCCTACCTCATCTATGGCAAGCTGCATTGCTTGGGGGGTTGCTAGACTACCGTCTTTGTTAGGAAATTTTGATAAGAAACGGGCGAATATACCGCTTTTTACTGAACCGGAAAGGAAGGCTCGACCCTGAGAAATCGCCACGGGGCTTTCAGCTACGACAATTATGTCACCAGGTTTGGCAACTGTTGAAGTATAGTCTACTACAACCTCAACAATATCATCTTTTTCAGTTATTAAATGGGTTCGGACGGGTATGGGAACCCATAGAAAGCCTTGTCTATTCATTATAAAAACCTCCTGCTCTTAGATTTTTATTCATATAATCTGTTTTTAGAAGTATTGAAATGGTCACCGACAAAAATATTTTCGAATAAAATAATCATAACGGTTGCTGAAAGGAGGGGTTTTATGAAACCGGGTGTTACTAATGTTTTTGTTACAACTTCTGATTGTTCAACTTTAGTGGTAGAGTCAATAAGTCCTTTAGGTTATACAATAAATAAAGCCTCCCGATATAAATTTGAGCTTATTGCTGACAGTAAACTTATAATGGCACCTGATACGATAAGAGTTTTCGACGGTCTTATAAATAAGATTATGGTAACAAATAAAGGCAACAAGGTCTTAATTTCGGTTGATATTGAATACCCTGCTTCATATCAAATAAAATTACAGCGTGGAATTCCGGAAAGACTGGAGGTATCCTTTGAACGGTCATTTATTAAAAATGCAATTAAGGATAAAGTAATAGTTATCGATCCTGGTCATGGCGGAAAAGATAGAGGCAAGCGTGGGTATATAAACTTACTGGAAAAAAACGTAGTTCTTGATATAGCCGCTTATCTAAAACAACACCTGAATTTCTACGGAGCACATGCTATAATGACCCGAGAAAAAGATGTATCCATGAATTTAACGGATCGAATACAGACGGTAGCTTTGATGGAGGCAGATATGTTCATAGGCATTCATACCAATTGGGATTCGGACAAGAATGTGTACGGTGCAAAGGGAACATATCAAGGAGAAAAAAGTAAAATACTTTGCGATACTATCATCGGAGAACTTGGGAAAAAGCTAAGACTTAAAAATCTGGGTATAGCAGATGACTGCGTTCTGACTGGGATATCTCAGAGCCAATATATTCAGCAAATACCTAACGTGAATATTGAAGTATGCACCATTTCTAATCCGGTGGAAGAAGGATGGCTGAGAAGCCCCGTGTTTAAAGAGCGGGTGGCCGCTGCTATAATGAATGGTATAATTAAATATATAATGGATGGTATATACACTATGGTTTAAGTATTATCGAGAAAAATTGGAATGTATCTATATAACATAATGTGATATTGTTATATTTACCAATAATGGGTAAAATATAGACAAACTTACTCATTAAATATTCGAATTAATTATGGAGGTAGACATGCCTTTAAATGAACAATTGTTGGAATTCATGAAGGAAAAAGCTTACAAGCCTATGACCGAAGGAGAACTTATCTCAGCTCTAAACATTCATAAAAGTGAAATGGACATGCTTCTCAAAGCACTTCATTATATGGAAAAGAACGGCATGGTAGTAAAAAACCGTCGAGGCAGATATGGTGTTCCCGAAAAGATGAATTTGGTCGTAGGTCAATTGGAAGGTCATCAGGGAGGATTTGCCTTTTTATTACCTAATAATTCGGATCTGGAAGATATTTATATCAGTCGGGAAGATATGAACGGTGCGATGCACGGTGATATGGTTCTAGTAAGGCCGAAAATCCTGGCAAGAGGCTCTTCAAAGGCAGAAGGGGAAGTAATTCGCATATTAAAAAGAGCCCATAAGAAAATCGTAGGCACTGTGGAGCGTGGGAAACAATTTTCCTTTGTTATTCCCGATGATAAGAGGTTTTTTTATGATGTATTTGTTCCAAAAGAAAAAAGCAAGGGTGCAAAAAATGGACATAAGGTTGTAGCCAAAATCACCGAGTGGCCTGAAAAACGTCGGAACCCGGCGGGAGAAGTGGTTGAAATACTTGGCTATCAAGACGAGCCAGGCATCGATATTTTAACAATTATAAAAAAACATGATCTTCCTCTGGGATTTCCTCAAAAAGTAATGGGTCAGTTAGAACAAATTCCTGATGAAGTAAAAGAGAAAGATTTATCAGGTAGGGAAGATTTCAGAGAGTTAAGAACAGTGACCATTGACGGTGAAGACGCTAAAGATTTAGATGATGCAGTTTCCATTGAAAGAACCGAAAATGGGTATCGCCTTGGAGTTCACATTGCGGATGTTAGTTATTATGTAAAAGAAAAAAGTTCTCTGGATAGAGAGGCTTTAAAAAGAGGTTGCAGCGTTTATTTGGTGGATCGGGTAATTCCCATGCTTCCGCCGAAGCTTTCCAATGGTATATGCAGCTTAAACCCTCGGATGGTTAGATTAACCATGAGTGTGATAATCGATTTTGATCAAAATGCTAATGTTAAAAATTACAAAATAACACCTGGTATAATAAAAACCTGTGAAAGAATGACTTACACCCAAGTAAATGCAATTTTGGAAGACAAAGACCCTAAGGTCGTAAAGCGTTTTGATTATCTAGTGGATGATTTTGTTCTAATGAAAGAACTAGCTGAAAAGCTTACACAAAAGCGATTTGTGAGGGGAAGTCTGGATTTTGACTTGGAAGAAGCTAAAGTGCTGTTGGATGAAAGTGGCAGTCCCATAGAAGTGATAAAAGAGGAGAGGCAGATTTCAAATCGCATCATCGAGGAATTTATGATTGCCGCAAACGAAGTGGTGGCAGAGCATATTTTTTGGCTGAAAGTCCCTTTTGTTTATAGAGTTCATGAAGTCCCCGATGTTGAAAAAATTATTGCTCTACGGGAGTTTCTGCATAATCTTGGTTATACCTTAAAAGGGATAAAAAACCTTAAACCTAAATCCCTTCAGCAAATCCTGGAAAAGGTGAGCGGAAAACCAGAACAACGGTTGATAAATACAATGCTGCTCCGTTCATTAAAGCAGGCCCGCTATAGTGATGTGAACTCAGGCCATTTTGGTCTTGCATCTCTCTATTATACCCATTTTACCGCTCCCATTCGGCGGTATCCGGATCTTGCCATACATCGGATATTGCGGGAACAATTAGAAAACAAACTAGACTTAGAACGTCAGAAAAAGCTAGGGAAACTTGTGGAGAAAATAGCCAAAATATCTTCCGAACGTGAGCGCATTGCTGAAGAAGCGGAAAGGGAAACTACTGATTTAAAGATAGCTGAATACATGGCAACAAAGATAGGTGATGTTTTTGAGGCCATTGTTTCCGGAGTAACTGCATTCGGTGTTTTCGTAGAATTGGATAACACTATCGAGGGGCTTATCCATGTGAGTAATATTGAGGATGATTACTATCACTTCAATGAGAAAACCATGACACTGCGTGGTGAAAGGACGGGCAGGGTGTTTCGCATAGGGGATATTGTAAAAGTCAAGTTATATAATGTTAATATCGCCGAAAAGCAAATAGATTTTGTGCTTGTCGACCAATGACAGTTTTAATATTATATGAAATCTCTTAAATATCTCCCGATCAGTATCGTTTAAATCTTTTTTAACCTTAAAAACTTAACCCCGAAACGCCGCTATTTTAAGAGCTTTCGGGGCTTTTTAATAAAATTAGCTTCCGAAGAAAAGGTTTGAATCTGTCCGGAGAACGTTTTTTTTGGTAACAAAAAACCGGGTTAAACCCGGTCTCATTAACACTTTGGTAGCCATAGGGGGATTCGAACCCCCGTTACCGCCGTGAGAGGGCGGCGTCCTGAACCCCTAGACGATATGGCCATGGCTGCGGGACCAGGATTCGAACCTGGACAACATGATCCAGAGTCATGGGTGCTACCGTTACACAATCCCGCAATGGTTTATCAACTGCTTTGCAATTATAAATTATAAAGGATTAGTCTTGATATGTCAATACCGAGTAAGATATTGAGTTTCCGCGAAAAAATCGTTAGCGGTGAAATAAGCCAAAAGGCAAGAAAATAGACGAATATGATCCCGCAAAAAGTGGCTTTAAAAGGGTATGAATTAGGAAAAACCCTAAAAAGGTCTTGTTCCGAAAAGAAATGTTGTTGAATCTAAATTCGTTTCAGATTCGATTTATGGAATTTTTAAATTAGAAAGTATTATTCTTAAAGATATCGCAACAGCTTTAAATGAACATATTCAAATTAAAAACACCATTGACCGACTTAAATTGCTAAGTTTACTTTAGGAGGATTTTTTATGCCTTTATATAGAAAGACAAAAATCTATTCTTTCGCCATTAGCGGAAGACTTTACGAAAAGAGGAAATAGCACTCAAATCAACCAAAGGGGTGTCAAATGACAGTATTAAGCGGTTGTACCGTAGAAAAGATTATTTACACAAAATCCATTTATAACAATAGCTCGTCTAGCTCACAGGCCTGACAAAATCACAGCCATATTTTACGACCGCTAAAGCACATAAGACGGTTAATATGGATATCGCCTTAATTAGTTTTTTCCTTTTCAATGCTTTTCACTCCAAAGATCGTTGTCTCATAAAAAAATATTTAATTACCCCTTGACAAATAGTAATGATTACTGCTATTATATAAATAATATAAACAGGAATAATTCCTAATAAGTGGGAGGTATTTTTTAATGACTTATTACAACGATCCTTATGGAGTTGGCCGCCTGAAGGCAAGAGAAATGCTAGAAAGAGAGAGATATCAAAAGAAAGATTTAATAACAAAACAAATTGCCAGGGAATTAAAAAGCATTAGCGAAAGATTACAAGAGTTAGAAAGTAAATTGTAATAGTATACATTAGCCACGGTATTTGAATCTTTACCGTGGCTTTTTTTGAAGCTATGAAACAATTAATTCGGTTTTCCCACCCACCTCTAATCTTTTTTCTGAAGGCTAACAAGAGAAATTAATAAGCCGGAAAGCGCTTCAATACCTCCAAGATATAGAATTAGGGTCAACCGCAATTATACCTCCAAACAATGTTATATGTATTCCTAAAAGCATGATCTTAAGCCCTGAAGCACCTTTCTTTAAACCTTGAACAAGAAAACCTGCTATCAAACCTAATACAATAAAAAATATTGTCGTATATATAAAAAAATCATTTTCTAGAAAGCTCCTTACTTTGTATTTTCATATATTAATACTACTAAGAGGTGTTAATTAAATGAAAATACAAAAGATATCAGCACAAAAGATATTAGTAAAATGTCTGAAATTAAAAAGCAGCGACTTATGCGGCTTATTTGGGGGTGCATTGGGAGCTTACCAAATCAAAATGCAAAAATGCAAAAATGCAAAAGCTGGATTCCGTTTTTGCAAACCGTCTTTTTCCATTACGTAAATAAATTAACCGTTTTCGTAAAGGAAACAGTTAATTTATTTACAAGGTAACAGATAAAGATAGTGGTGAATATCTTGAATTTAAGGAGACGATAAAAGTGAACGAAAGATTATTTACTAACCTGGGCAATCTTGTCGATGATTATATGCTTGGCAATACCAGAATAAAAATATATGATGGGGCATATGCAGGAAGGACAGAAAACGATATAGATATAATTCTTAAAAAAATTGCGGAAATAGGTGTGAGAGCTTACATTGAAGAGGATGAAACGCTTGAAGAGAGTGTATCATAGGCTTTATTTTACTCATCACTGATAACAGATAGGAACCAATTCTTCGGTGCCTATATCTGTTAAAACAGCCTTAGCTTGAGGTATCGGCATAGTATAACGCTGTGTCAGATACCTTATTGCGGCTGATAGTTCACTGTCAGGGCCTCCATATTGTGCGAAAAGATACTTGGCCATACCTAAATCTGTTCGGGCAACATTGGCTGGATATTGTAATTTTTTCACATAGTACCACATATAAAATCCCTCCTCAATATCTTATTTCCCATGGCCATGGGTCGTTTATATATTGATATGGAAACCCTGATACCGAATCCAAAACCAAGGGCCCATATTTTTCCTCATACATGGCTCTAAGCTGATGGGACTTTCTTGCAAAGTTGTTGTGATCTTCTAATGCCCTTCGATCATTAGGGTGTGTATCCAAGAACAGGGCAAGTTCATATACTACAAAGTCCACAGCCATGATTTCCTTTAACAGCTCAAGCGCATCTTTTGAATACATTTAAATCACCTCTCCGTTACTATGCTTAGGCCTGTTGGAATAAGGTCTATATAAATCCGGGAAAAGTGTGCCGTGCATTAACGCAGTTCTGGGGTCAAAAGTTTCGCCATACATTTGGATGGGAACATAAGCTTCAGCAAGCCTATAGTTAACAAGCAAACCTTTTTCTTTGATGACATCTTCAGGTGTTGACATACTATCTCCTCCTTGAATCATTTATATACAAACAAAATAGTTAATTAATTGTCTTTTTCAATATCATATTATGCAGTTGAAATATTTCGGTGCAAATCTTCGGATGATACTATGGTGTACATAGCAAAAACTGAAGGTAGAAAAATACCTTCTTTGGTTCAATTATAAACATCATCGGTAATAAATTGAATTTTATAAGGGCCAGGCATTCCCGCCGGACACCACCGGAGATGTTGCGGTGTTTAGCAAGGCAAGATAGTGTCTGAGTAAAGCACTTATCATAAGAAAATTGTAAAAAAGATGAAAATCATAAAACGTTCAAATACTGTATGAAGCCGTATTACAAAGCTTATTAACGGAAACATATCATAAACGAGCCTAAACATTAAAAATATAAAAAAAACTGTTGGCAAAAAAGGAAAAACTTTGATAGAATATTATCAAAAATAATGGCAGAGTAGGTAACTTGCGTCAAGTGCTAAGGGATGGGACGTTGCCCTTAGACGAAAAGCTTTGATTGTCAACGCTTGCGGTAAGTTATCGCGTTCGCTGCCACATCAGAGGAAGCCTTTTTCCATTGATGTGGCAGACTACTGCCCATAATAAAAATGGAAGGAGGCTTATTTTGATGAAGAAATTTTCAACCAAAGAACTGGTCTACATGTCCTTTTTGATTGCGCTCAATGTTGTTTTAACACGAGTTGCCAGTCTAAGAATTAACATCGGAGCTGTAGAAGGTATTAGAATCGGTTTTGGAGGTTTTCCCACCATTTTGGCTGGTATAATGCTTGGTCCTGCGGCTGGAGGGATAGTGGGTGCGATCGGAGATGTGGTAGGATACTATATAAATCCAATGGGGGCCTATGTGCCGCTATTTACTCTTTCAGCAGCCTTGACCGGCGTAATACCAGCGCTGGTATTGCAGTTTTTTAAACGTCCATATCAATCACTATGTCAGCTGATTATAGCAATAGGTATCGGCCAGATAATAACATCGGTATTTTTGACTCCGTATTTTTTAGAGATCGCCTTTAAGATACCGTTTTTTGCCACATTACCAGCGAGAATAATAACTCAGGTAATCAACGTGCCCATTTATGCTGTTTTAGTCCAGACAATTAAAAGAAAAACTGATGTGATGTTAGATTATAGCCCCAGATAGGGGCTTTTTTTATTGTTTATCCTTGATTTTTATTTTGCCGCAGGTTGCGCAAAAATGGTATTTCGGTTGGGTATTTTTTATAACCCGTAATGATTTTTTATAAATGACTTTTGGTTTATTAAAGCTAATAGATGAATTGCTAGTATCTATATTAGAAGTATCAGAAACACCGTTTTTCAAATTTGTATCTATCTTTACATCGTTTTCTTTATCATTACAAAAATCATTTTGTGGGAGTTTTCTTTTTGTGTGAATTTTGTTGAATACATTTTTTGACCATTCACTCCATAATGCAATTATACTTCTTTTATACTCAAAGCGGAACAGATATAAGTTTAAAATAATTGCCCCTATTAAAATAGCTATAATAATGTCTACATATAACATCATGTATATAATTCACCTCATTTCGTTGTGATACCGCTGCTTTTTAGGCGTGATTTCATAACAATTCTTCTAAGAATATGAGATAAAACAGGGGTATTTATTATACCCCTGTTTTTATAATGGACATGCCGGACAATTGAAAGTTATTACCAACTGACCGGTAATCTTGTATGCTGATTTACCTGCACAGCTATCAACAAAGGTAACTGCAAAGGCGTTTTGATCTATCGCAATTGCCAAGTCCGTCGGAGTGGTTGGGCAACCGGGACAAGCTATACATAGTGTTTCCTCTATACACACACAATCACTGCAGCATACAAATGTAGTCTGAGTATTATCTATTTCTCTGATTTGTAATGCATTTTGTATCTGTATACAACCTACCAAGTCGGTCTTTGGCATTTGAAAAGTACATGTAATAGGAGGATCAGTATTCACTTCACCGGTAGTCTCCTCGGTTCCTTCACACAAGAAAGTGCAGTTGGATACAATAGCAGAGAATACTACAGGATTTCCGCTAACTACTACAGGGTCAAACCCTTCCGGAACCGTAACATAACAGCAGAAAGGAACTGTTCTTGTACCTGGTGGTGGGGGTGGTGGTGTTATACCGCAAACGGGACCGTTGATTCTTTGATCTGTAG
>DUNY01000129.1 GCA_012839145.1 Thermoanaerobacterales bacterium | reverse complement strand
AGCACGGTTTTTAGAGGTGGAACAGGAGCTTGCCTTGAAGGATGCTGTAAAAAAGTTCATACGCAGGTTTAATTATGTTGAGGTGGAAGCAACAAAATCCGACAGGAATTTACAGGATATGAATTTACAGGAAATGGATGTATTATGGGAAAAAAGCAAAGATCAAGAAAAAAAGTTTTAAATTTCCTTTAGAAAGAAGGATTTTGTCAATAAGTGGAGAATAGTCCAATATGCAATTAATTAACATCAGGGAGGGAATCTTGTGAACAAAGCCGATCTTATTTCTGTGATGGCCGGAAAGAGTGGAATGACAAAAAAGGATTCTGAGAAAGCTCTTAATGCCTTCATCGAAGCAGTGGAAGAAGCTCTTGTACAAAGGGACAAAGTCCAGCTGGTTGGATTCGGGACATTTGAGGTTAGAGAGAGAAGTGCGAGAAAAGGTCGCAATCCTCAAACCGGTGAGGAAATAGATATACCCGCAGCCAGTGTCCCGGCTTTTAAGGCGGGTAAAGCTTTAAAGGACAGCATTAATAAATAAAATAGTATTCCTTTTTGAAAGCAGGTCTGTGAAGGCCTGTTTTTTTATTATATATTTCTTGAAATAGAGTTTTATGTGAAAGCCTTTTTTATCTGTCTTAAGAATTATTTATTTTTTAATACTCATACTAAATATAGTCTAAACAGAAAAGAAAATATAACTTAAGTATTACAAGGCTAAGACTGAATTTGAAAAATCAAGGAGGCTTTACATTATGTATAAAAGGTTTACAGTAATTGTGTTGGCATTTATTGTGGCAATAACTTTTGTGGTAGGATGTGCTAAAAAGCCCGGTCCTGCCAAAAAACCCGCTGCACCTAAAATCCCCGATAAGATAAGCCGTGGAGCAGGAAAAGAACCCGTGCTCAGCGTATATGAGATTCAGACGCGCAATGTAAAGGATATGAAACTTGAGGATTATGTGGCCGGCGTGGTAGCCGGTGAAATGGAAAACTACTGGCCTGTGGAAGCCCTGGCAGCTCAGGCCATTTTAGCTAGAACTTACGTATTGGAATTTATTACGGACAAGGGAGGTTCAAAATACGGTGATGCCGACATTTCTACGGATTTCGAAGAAGCTCAAGCCTGGAATCCCAAAAACATAAATGACAGGATCAAAAAAGCAGTAAAAATGACTCGCGGTGAGGTGGTCACATATAAGGGTAATTATGTGAAGGCATGGTTTCATTCCCATGCGGGGGGAATCACCGCTACCGCTAAAGAGGGTTTAAATTTCAAAGAAACGGAACCCCCATATATTAAAGTCACAAAATCACCGGATACTGATGCGGGACCTGCAGGTAAGAGAACATGGTCCGCCTCATTTTCAACTGCTGAAATAAGTTCTGTTATAAGAGATAAGCTAGGTATGGAAACAGGGCCTATCAACAATGCCAGTGTGGCAAAACGGGGACCTTCCGGTCGGGCTATACAGCTAAAAATCGGAAATGCAACGGTGTCTGCCCCGGAACTGCGTATTGCCCTCGGAAGTATGGAAATGAGGTCGACCCTTCTAACAAGTTTTAAAGTGGAAGGCGATCGGGTGTTGATGGCAGGAAAAGGCTTCGGCCACGGTGTGGGCCTTTCCCAATGGGGTGCCAATGTGATAGCCAAACAAGGGAAAAAGCCCGAGGATATAATACGACACTATTTTAAAGACATAGACATTGTGAAATTGTGGAAATAACATATTTTCAAATCCTCCCGAATAATATTAAAAGGAGATCTTAAAACAAGGGAGGGTTTTTGTTGTGGAAGAAAAGACCCGTCACAAAATAACACTGACTAACCGGGAAGTGCTGGATATTAACGGTGTAATAAATGTTGAAAAATTCACCGATGAAGATATTATGCTTGAAACCGAGCAGGGAATGCTTAACATTAAAGGTGAAAAGATGTATATGAAGCAGCTCAATTTAGATGCAGGTGTGATTGTGATAGAAGGCGAGTTTAAGGCATTGACTTATCATGAAGGTTCCACTTCCGGTCAAAAGGGAAAAAGTTTGCTGAGTCGCTTACTGAAGTAACTTTTAGGAGGATGATATAAGTGGGCCTTTGGGAGATACAATCTCAAATAACGCTTTTGATGTCATCTTTGATTATAGGATTGGTTACCGGATTCTTATTCGATATATATCGCCGCATAAGAAACCTGGTTTCCCCGGGGCCTTATCTTACAGCGCTCGGGGATTTATTTTTTTGGGGCATTATTACAGCTATTACTTTTACATCTCTTTTGGCCATAAGTTACGGCCAAGTCAGAGGGTATGTTTTTTTTGGTATTGGAGCCGGGTTATCGTTATATTTTCATTTTATCAGCCGGTATGTAATCGTTTTTTTCGTTGTGTTTGATATCTATGCTTTTAGGTTTTTACAAAAAATATTATCCTTTGTCAATGGAGTGAAGAAATTCAAGATATTCAGACTTGCTGAAAGAATGTGGACTGACGCTAGAAGGATATTATTAAAGATAAAACACAAATAATGCAGGACTTTTAGGTTTTTTATCGAAATGTAAATATAATACAGCTGGAGGTTATGATGATCATGGTCAGCAAAAAAAAACTTAAAGTTCGTCATTTATTGTTTCTGCTTTTCTTAATATACGTGGCAACCACTTTAATATTGCAGCAGTTTAAAATTGTAGATTTGGCAAGGCAGGAGGCACAGCTAAAATTACAATTGAAGGAGGCAATGGAGCATAGAGAGGAACTTAAAAAGGAGATAAGTCTTCTTCACACAGACGGTTACATAGAAAAGGTTGCTCGTGATGAGTTAGGATTGGTAAAACCCGGGGAATACATATTAAAAGGTGTTAAAAAATCCAAAGAATAAGTTTGTTTGTTGACGAAAGACAAAACTTCAAGTATAATTGACAGTATCGAAGGAAGATTATAAAGGGAGGAATTCTTTAAGTATGCCTGTTAAGGTAGGCCAAATCGTAGAGGGGAGAGTAACGGGGATTGCAAAGTTTGGGGCTTTCGTGGAAATTTCCGAGGGTGTTACGGGATTAGTGCATATTTCCGAAGTAGCTGACAGCTTTGTAAAGGACGTCAACGATTTTCTAAAAGAAAATGAGATCGTCAAGGTAAAGGTTATATCAATTTCTGAAGATGGTAAGATAAGTCTTTCCATTCGTAAGACCAAAGAGACTTCCAACAACAGAAAGCCTAAGGAAGATGACCTGAGTTTCGAGGATAAGCTGGCTAAGTTTTTAAAAGACAGTGAAGAGAGACTTCTGGACATTAAAAGGAATCATGAATCCAAAAGAGGTTCCGGAGCGTACGGAAGAAGGAAAGTCTTATAGTGGATTTATATTGATTCATATAATGTAATTAAGTAATTAAGCGATTATCCAGGGGAAAACCCTGGATTTTAAATTTCTTCAAAAGGAGTTAATCATGCGAGCTGCGGTGATAGATTTGGGCTCAAATTCCATAAGACTTTTGGTGGCGGATTTTTTAGAAGACTCTGTTGTCACTGTGCACAAAGACCTTATAACAACTCGTTTAGGCAGTGGTGTTGCTCAAAACCGACGACTTGATGATACCTCCATGACCGCTACCTTATCAGCTCTTATATATTTTAAAGATAAGGCGAAAGCTATGGGAAGCAAAATTATCCTGGCTTTTGGCACCAGTGCTCTTCGGGACGCAAAAAACAGCAATGTTTTTTTGGATGGGGCAAAAAGAATCGGTCTTAAAGTGGACATCTTATCAGGGCAAGAAGAGGCATTTCTATCATTTTTAGGTGCCCGAGGCGGCCTCAAACTTTCAGGAATGTCTTTAGTGATTGATATAGGAGGCGGTTCCACGGAGCTTATTTTGGGCAGGGAGAATATAGATAAAAGTGTAAGTTTACCCATGGGAGCGGTGAGTTATACTCAAAGATATTTTATGTCCGACCCGCCCGGCAAAGATGAAGTGGAGAGAGCTCGAAGCACTATAAGAGAACTAATCTTGGATTTTGCGGGATATTTTAAACAAGCTCAAAAAAACAATCATATTACCGCAGTGGGAGTGGGCGGCACTTTAACTACTATTTCAACAATGGTGCAAGAACTTGAAGTTTATGACACCGAATGGGTACACGGTTACGGTCTTGATAAGGTTGATGTGGACCTGGTCTTATCAAAGTTATTATTCCTGCCCATTGATGAAAAGCGTAAACTTTGCGGTCTTTCACCCCAAAGGGCTGATATTATAACGGCAGGAGTTTTAATTGCTCAGACCATAATGGAGGATTTTAACATTCCTCAAATTCTAATAAGTGAAACGGATATAATGGAAGGCTATCTTTTGCAAAAACTTGTTTAAAATCGTTGACATACTTGAAAAAATATGGTATTATATTAAACTGCATAATCGTAAGCAAAAATCATGCCATCATTCATTAAAACTGTTTGTATAATGTTTCCTGTTTTAGGAAATAGTATAATAGATATTCTTGCCTAAAACCAAAAGCAAGGCAGTGTTTGTCCGCTTTTGGCTATTTTTACTTATAAAAAGGGGTGAGGGAAACATGGTTCAACCTATTACCATAGGTGATCGCACCCGATGGAGTTATTCGAAAATCGATGAGGTCATGGGGATGCCGGATTTAATCGAGATTCAGAAAGATTCATATCAGTGGTTCCTTAGGGAAGGCCTTAAGGAAGTTTTTAATGACATTTCCCCTATTGAAGATTTTACGGGTAACCTGGTATTAGAATTTATTGATCACAAGCTTGAAACTACCCCAAAGTACTCAGAAGACGAGTGTCGGGAAAGAGATGTGACTTATGCCGTTCCTCTCAAAGTTAAGGTCCGATTGATAAACAAGGAAACCGGAGAAGTGAAGGAACAGGAAGTTTTCATGGGAGATTTTCCTCTTATGACTGAAAACGGTACCTTTATTATCAATGGTGCGGAGCGGGTTATTGTAAGTCAACTGGTTCGTTCCCCGGGAGTTTATTTTAACAGCCAACGGGATAAAAACGGCCGGGAGCTGTTTTCCGGAACCATAATCCCCAACAGGGGAGCTTGGTTGGAAATGGAGATGGACTCCAATGAAGTTTTATATGTGCGAGTGGACAGAACTCGCAAAGTACCCATTACCGTTTTGCTCAGAGCTTTAGGATATGGGACAAATGGCCAGCTACTGGAGCTCATGGGTGAAGATGAGAAGATTCTGCGCACATTTGAAAAGGATAACACAGAAAATCAGAACGAAGCCCTTATAGAAATCTACAAAAGACTCAGGCCCGGTGAACCGCCCACGGTGGAAAACGCTAAATCACTGCTGGAATCTTTGTTTTTTGATGCAAAACGATATGATTTAGCCCATGTGGGTCGATACAAATTCAACAAAAAACTGCGGCTGAGAGATCGCATTATAGGCAGAATAAGTGCTGAAAACGTAGAACATCCCATAACCGGTGAAGTCATTCTTAAAAAAGGCGATAAAATCAATCGCAAGAGTGCAGAACTACTGGAATCCTTAAAAATCATGGAACTTAAAATAGAGCTGGCTGAAGATCGGGCGGAATCAAGAATGCGCGGCGAATATCACCCAAGGATTGTCAAAATCATCAGCAACGGATATTCTGAGGAGCCAGGTCCCGAAGGCCATAGAACGGAAAAACATGTTACAGTGGAAGATATTGTAGCTGCTGTCAATTATTTCATAAATCTTCCTTATAGAATCGGTAACATTGATGATATTGATCATCTTGGCAACCGGCGTCTTCGCTCGGTTGGTGAGCTCTTGCAAAACCAATTTCGCATTGGCCTTGCCAGAATGGAGAGAGTGGTCAAAGAACGTATGACCATTCAGGATGTGGATACTATCACTCCTCAAGGTCTTATAAATATCCGACCTGTGGTAGCGTCTATCAAAGAATTTTTTGGCAGCAGTCAGCTTTCACAATTCATGGACCAGACAAATCCTTTGGCGGAGTTGACCCACAAGCGCAGACTGAGTGCTTTGGGTCCCGGTGGTTTAAGTCGTGACAGAGCAGGATTTGAAGTTCGAGATGTTCACCATTCTCACTATGGGCGTATGTGTCCCATAGAAACACCTGAAGGCCCCAATATCGGACTAATCGGTTCTTTGAGTACCTACGCGAGGGTTAATCAGTACGGATTTATAGAGACTCCCTATCGAAAAGTGGATAAGGAGAGGGGTGTGGTAACTGACGAGATTGAATACCTTACCGCCGATGAAGAGGATGCCTTTATTATTGCTCAAGCCAATGCTCCCTTGGATGAAGAGGGCAGGTTCATACAAAAGAGGATAGTAGCAAGATATGCCGATGAAACAATAGTAGTTCCCGCGGAAGACGTGGATTACATGGATGTATCTCCCAAACAGCTCGTATCAGTGGCTACTGCATTGATTCCTTTCTTGGAACATGATGATGCTAACCGTGCTCTTATGGGCTCCAACATGCAGCGGCAGGCGGTGCCTCTTTTAAGAACAGAGGCACCCCTTGTAGGGACAGGGATTGAGAATAAAGTGGCGGTAGATTCCGGTGTAATGATTCTCGCAAGAAACAGCGGTGTTGTGGAAAGAGTTACAGGACGAGAGATTGTTGTACGGCGGGATAACGACAATAATTTAGATGTATATAGGGTCCATAAGTTTATGAGATCAAATCAGGGGACTTGTATAAACCAAAGACCCATTGTGAAAAAAGGTGAAAGAGTTGTGAATGGTCAGCCCATAGCTGACGGTCCATCCACCGATCACGGCGAACTGGCCTTAGGTCGCAATGTTTTAGTGGCTTTTATGCCTTGGGAAGGCTACAATTACGAAGATGCCATATTACTTTCTGAAAGACTTGTAAAAGATGATGTTTTTACTTCCATTCACATAGAACAATATGAAGCTGAAGCTCGGGATACCAAATTAGGGCCCGAGGAAATAACCCGAGATGTTCCAAATGTAGGTGAAGAAGCCTTGAAAGATTTGGATGAGCGGGGAATTATCAGAATCGGTGCTGAAGTTCGGGCAGGGGATATTTTAGTAGGCAAAGTGACCCCTAAAGGTGAAACTGAACTTACAGCCGAGGAGCGACTGCTTAGGGCTATTTTCGGTGAAAAAGCCCGGGAAGTGAGGGATACTTCACTGAAAGTGCCTCACGGCGAATACGGTATAGTTGTTGATGTAAAGGTGTTTACCCGGGATAACGGTGATGAACTGCCACCGGGCGTTAATGAACTGGTTCGCGTCTATATAGCTCAGAAAAGGAAAATATCTGAAGGGGATAAGATGGCAGGTCGTCACGGCAATAAAGGTGTTATTTCACGAATAATGCCTGTTGAAGATATGCCTTTCTTACCTGACGGAACACCAGTGGATATTGTTTTAAATCCCCTGGGAGTCCCTTCCCGTATGAATATCGGTCAGGTTATGGAAACTCACTTGGGGTGGGCAGCCAAAGCATTGGGGTGGCATGTGGCCACACCGGTATTTGACGGTGCCGAAGAAAATGAAATCGTGGAAACACTTGAAAAAGCGGAAGTTACGGAAGACGGCAAAACGGAGCTTAGGGACGGCCGTACGGGACTTCCCTTTGACCGTAGGGTGACGGTAGGCTATATGTATATGCTTAAACTGGCCCACTTAGTGGATGATAAAATACATGCCCGTTCAACCGGACCATACTCCCTTGTTACTCAGCAGCCTTTGGGCGGAAAAGCTCAGTTCGGAGGTCAGCGGTTCGGAGAAATGGAAGTTTGGGCACTGGAAGCTTATGGTGCAAGCTATACCTTACAGGAGCTTCTCACGGTAAAATCTGACGATGTTTTAGGCCGTGTAAAAACTTATGAAGCTATAGTTAAAGGAGAAAATGTACCGGAGCCGGGTATACCGGAATCCTTTAAAGTTCTAATAAAAGAACTCCAGTCCTTGGCTTTGGATGTAAAAATATTGTCTGAAGACACAGGAGAAATTCAAATCAAGGAAAACGATGAAGAAGATGAAGAAGGAACGCCTTTGGATGTAAACATGGAAGGCCTGGAAGACGGGGAAAAGTCCGGCGGCTCTTACAGCGACGCTGATGAAGATTCGGAATCAGAGCCGGACGATGAAACTGATGAAGATGTCCTTTATGATGATTATGATGACGACAAAGATGAGGACACAGATGCAGACCTGGAAGAGGACTTCGTTTACATTGACAAGGACGATGCCTCGGATGATATATAACACTGGACTAACCCGCCCTAAGGCCCCCGCCCCTACAGGTGCCGGGTGCCAAAGGCGGCTAAGCCCAGTATGGACTCGACTAACATTCAGTGGGGATTGAATCCCTCTCTGAATGAAAGTCTCGTTCAAGAACCCTAACCAAGTAGTGAAGGGAGAGAAACACTTGTTGGAACTCAATTATTTTGATTCCATAAAGATAGGTCTTGCTTCACCGGAACAGATCAGGGAATGGTCAAAGGGAGAAGTAAAAAAACCCGAAACCATAAATTACAGAACCTTAAAACCTGAAAAACAGGGTCTGTTCTGTGAACGCATATTTGGCCCGGTAAAAGATTGGGAGTGTCACTGCGGTAAGTACAAAAGGGTAAGGTACAAAGGTGTTGTTTGTGACCGCTGTGGAGTGGAAGTTACAAAATCCAAAGTCCGCCGGGAAAGAATGGGGCATATCGAGTTGGCGGCACCGGTTTCCCATATATGGTTTTTAAAGGGAATACCCAGCCGCATCGGCTTAATTCTTGATATGTCACCCCGATCCTTGGAAAAGGTTATATACTTTGCCTCCTATGTAGTTATTGATGCCGGCAATACGACACTCATGAAAAAGCAATTGTTAAATGAAAGAGAATATCGAGAATATCGGGATAAATACGGCAATGCTTTCAGAGCCGGTATGGGAGCCGAATCCATAAAAGAGCTTTTAGCAGAAATAGACTGTGAAAAGCTTTCAAAAGAGCTTCGGGTAGAGTTAAAGGACGCCACCGGTCAAAAGAGGGTTAGACTTCTAAGGAGACTTGAAGTTGTTGAGGCTTTTAAAAAATCGAAAAATAAACCTGAATGGATGGTTCTGGAGGTTATTCCGGTGATTCCCCCGGACCTTCGACCAATGGTGCAATTGGACGGTGGCCGCTTTGCCACATCGGATCTTAATGACTTGTATCGAAGGGTTATCAATAGAAATAACCGTTTAAAGAGGCTTTTGGATTTGGGTGCACCTGACATCATAGTGAGGAATGAAAAGCGAATGCTTCAAGAGGCTGTGGACGCCCTTGTAGATAACGGTCGGCGCGGGAGACCCGTTACAGGCCTGGGCAACAGGCCGCTTAAATCCTTAAGTGATATGTTAAAGGGTAAACAGGGGCGGTTTCGCCAGAACCTGCTGGGCAAGCGCGTTGACTATTCAGGGCGGTCGGTTATCGTGGTAGGACCGGAGCTAAAACTGTATCAGTGTGGCCTGCCCAAGGAAATGGCATTGGAACTGTTCAAACCTTTTGTAATGAAAAAATTGGTGTCTGATGGGCACGCTCATAACATCAAAAGTGCAAAACGCATGGTAGAGCGGGTAAGGCCTGAAGTTTGGGATGTTTTAGAAGATATTATTAAAGAACACCCGGTGCTTTTAAACCGGGCTCCCACCTTACACCGTTTGGGTATTCAGGCTTTTGAGCCTGTTTTGGTGGAGGGTCGAGCCATTCAGATACACCCATTGGTTTGCACTGCATATAATGCTGACTTTGACGGCGACCAGATGGCCGTGCACCTGCCTCTTTCAGCGGAAGCTCAGGCTGAAGCCAGACTTTTAATGCTGTCAATAAATAACATATTAAAACCCCAGGACGGAAAACCCGTAACCACTCCTACTCAAGACATGGTTCTAGGTGCTTATTACCTTACCATAGAAAGACCAGGGGAAAAGGGTGAAGGCAAATACTTTTCAAGTCCTGAAGAAGCGATTCTTGCCTACGAAATAGGAGAAATAGGCCTTCACGCTTTGGTTAACGTTAGGATAACAAGGAATATCGACGGCAGACAGCAGTACAAGACGATTAAAACTACACCGGGCCGCATTATATTTAATGAAGGACTTTCCCAAGACCTGGGATACGTGGATAGAACTAAAGAAGAAAATTTATTCGAACTGGAACTAAACACTTTGGTGGATAAGAGCTTGCTGGGAGATATTGTTGAAAGGTGTTACAGATTACATGGAACCACTGTTACAGCTGAAGTTCTGGATAGGATAAAGAGAAAAGGTTTTGATTATGCCACCAAGGCGGGGATTACCATCGGTATCACAGATATTGAAGTACCTGAGGAAAAGGAAAAAATCCTTTCGGAAGCCGATGAAAAGGTAGACCAAGTGGAACTATTATATAGGAGAGGTCTGATTTCTGAAGATGAAAGATATGAAAAGACTTTGGACATTTGGACCGCTTCAACGGAAGAAATTACGGAAGCTTTGATGAATACTTTAGATCCCTTCAATTCCATATACATGATGGCCAATTCCGGTGCAAGGGGCAACAAACAGCAGATAAGACAGCTGGCCGGTATGCGCGGTCTTATGGCCGATCCGTCAGGTAGGATTATAGATCTGCCTATCAAAGCTAACTTCCGGGAAGGCCTTACCGTTCTTGAATATTTCATATCAACTCACGGTGCAAGGAAAGGTTTGGCTGATACGGCTTTGCGGACCGCCGATTCCGGGTACCTTACACGTCGACTGGTGGATGTTAGCCAAGATGTCATTGTGCGGGAGACGGATTGCGGTACCGCCGATGGAATTATGGTAAAGGCCATTAAAGATGGCAGTGAAATTATCGAAGACATTAAAGAACGGATTGAAGGCCGTTATGCTTTAGAAGACGTCAAAGATCCCCATACAGGTGAAGTTATAGTCCATGCTGATGAACTCATAACCGAAGATATGGCAGACCACATTGTAAAAGTAGGTATGAAGGAAGTAAAGATCCGTTCAGTTCTCACCTGCAGAACTCGACACGGGGTATGTGCCAGGTGCTATGGTAAAAACATGGCTACCGGAAAGCCCGTGGATATCGGTGAAGCTGTAGGCATCATAGCAGCCCAGTCCATTGGGGAACCGGGAACACAGCTTACTATGAGAACCTTCCACACTGGTGGTGTGGCAGGTCAGGATATTACACAGGGTCTTCCTAGAGTGGAGGAATTATTCGAAGCACGTAAGCCCAAAGGGCAGGCAGTCATCACTGAGGTCGGCGGCACAGCCAAAATTCTTGAGACTAAAAAGAAGAGGGAAGTGGAAATTACTACTCCGACCGGGGAAACCAAAGTTTACCAAGTACCTTACGGAGCTCGGTT
>DUNY01000310.1 GCA_012839145.1 Thermoanaerobacterales bacterium | reverse complement strand
TTTTCCGACCGGAAGTATGGCGAGGAAGCTTTTTATATAATGGTATTACCACTTTGAGTGATTTTATTTCTAAAGCTTTCAAGGGAAGTTTATTCAGGGTCTTCTTTACCAATACAAGTTGGGAAAGTCATGCAATAAGACAAAGCCGCTTTATGACTATTGTTGAAAAAATTAATAAACCAACAAAAAAACTTACGGATTTCCTGAACAATATTATAAAGAACAGTTATCCCTTTGGGATTGTGTCAAAGACGATGGAATCACTTATTCAAAGTCCTCTTTCTACTGGGGCCTATATAATATTACCTTCGATGTTTTCAATCACCCTGTTAAAAACGATTTTTGAAAGTTATACACCTAAGACATTCTTATACCGTATAATATTTTTGATGCTGCTGCTTTTGATGTTTTCGGTAAAAGTATCATTAAGATCTGTTTTAAACTCCAGCGAGGTATGGGGATTATATAAATGGTTTCTTGATGATAGTTTATCAGATACATCTTCAGGCAAGCAAAGCCCTGTAAAAGAATTATCTTACAAGGATAAGCTGGAGTTTGCAGCAAACGGTATTGTTTGGGGTGCTCTATACTATTTCCTTCCGGTAAGTGCCTTTATAAAACTATTTGGCCTTATATTTATATCTACATCTATATATATTTGGCCAGGATTGGGACTGGCCTTAACGGCATTTATGCTGCCTTTGGCACCAACCACATACACTGTGGGTATCATTGGCCTGACTTTTATATCTGTTTTACTTGATTATAATAGATTAAATAACGCCTTACCAGCTGCCATCGTGCCGGCATTACTATTCATGGCGTCTGCAGGATTGGCGGCGGTGTTTTCAGTTATGAGAGCTGAAAGTATAAAAACTCTTCCTCTTTATGCGGCATATTTTATGATATTTTACTGTGCCTCAGTTCTGTTTCGCGACAAGAAAACCGTAAAATCAGTGCTTTTATTTTTGATTATATCGGTTTTTATCCTTTCAATGATTGGTATTTATCAGTATTTTTTTGTCAAGGTACCTACAGCTGAGGCCTGGGTGGATGAAAAGCAGTTTCCGGAACTTGCCACACGAGTATATGCAACTTTGGAAAATCCCAATGTATTGGGAGAATACTTGGGACTGGCAATTCCATTGTTGTTGGCCCTTTTTTGGTCTTCGGGAAAATTCCGACAGAAGTGGCTTTTGGCTGTTGTTTTAGGTGTGCTAACCTTGTGTCTTATTTTAACATTTTCTCGGGGGGCCTGGGTTGGTCTAGCTGTGTCTGTTTTTGCTTTTGCATTGTTAAAAGAACCGCGGCTTTTGGTGTTAATAGTGGTTCTGGCTATTTTAGCTCCTATGTTTTTACCTTCTGTAGTCACAAATCGCATCGCCAGTATCGGCAGCCTAGAGGACAGTTCAAATGCCTACAGAGTCACAATTTGGATTGCAGCGCTGAGAATGACAAAGGACTACTGGCTAAACGGTGTAGGCCTGGGCCTTGTGGCATTTTCCAGAGTTTATCGAGATTACATGATAGCGGGGGCATCAGCCGTTCATGCACACAACTTATATCTTCAGGTAGGCCTTGAAATGGGAATTATAGGGCTGTTTGCGTTACTATGGATGGTTTTTAGGGGATTTTCAGAGTCACTGAATTGTATAGAGAACAATCACAGGTTGTCATTTATATCGGCAGGAATTGTTGCCGCTTTGGCAGGGCATTTATTTCATGGAATATTTGATTATGTATGGTATAGTCCACGAATCGTAATGGCCTTTTGGATGTATTTCGGCATGATGTCGGCCATAGCAAACGATAATGCTGTCAATACTATGACAGGAGAGAAGGTATAATGATTAAAGTTCTTCACGTACTAACAGATACAAATATAGGAGGCGCCGGCAGGTATCTGTTCAATTTATTATCACGTGTAGACTATAGCTGCTTTGAGGTAGTTGTGGCTTGCCCCGGTGGCGGTGAATTGGAAAAGCAGTTGAAATCAAAAGGCATTAGAGTTTTCACCCTGGAAGGCGGAGAAAGTTCTGCAAATTTTGGTCATATAAAAAAACTAAGGCAAATTATTTCCCGGGAAAAAGCAGATATTGTACATACCCATGCAAGTTTTGCCGGGCGCATAGCCGGAAAATTGTCGGGATGCAAAGTGGTTATGACACGACATGGTTTGGGGAGCGGTGGAAGCGGTTTACTTAAAAGGACTGCCGCAGCAGTTGTTTCACGAGTTTTTACAGATCGTATTATAGCCATATCCCGGGCTGTAAAGATAAGCCTCATGGATAGCGGTGTTCCGGCGGATATGATCACGATTATATACAATGGAATTGATTTATCGAAATTCGAAGGAATTGAGGGGACCTTGCGCAAGGAGTTAGGTGTTGATCCTAATGTGCCTATAATTGGAATCGTGGCCAGACTGGTGCCGGAAAAAGGTTATGAGTATGCTATCAATGCCTTTTATCATGTACTAAAGCAAAATCCTTCTGCACTGCTGGTTATTGTAGGAGACGGCCCACTGGAAAAATCCTTGAAGGACATGTGTGTTAAAATGGGCATAAAAGACAATGTGGTTTTTATGGGCTATAGGCAAGGGGTAGAGAATCTGGTGATGGATTTTGATGTTTTTGTTCTTCCTTCCATCAGTGAAGGATTGGGGTTGGCCTTACTTGAGGCAATGGCTCTTGGAAAGCCCGCAGTTGCTACGACGGCAGGTGGGATACCCGAAATTATAAAGCACGATGTAAACGGTCTGTTGGTGTCCCCTGGAAATGATAAGTATCTGGCTGAAAGTATAATAGAGGTTTTATCTGATAAAAGAAGAGCAAAAGCACTTGGCCTAGCTGCTCAGAAGACGGTTAACAAAAAGTTTTCTTCAAAAACAATGATTGAAAAAACCGAAAATGTTTACAGGGAGATTCTCCAAAGAGTCTAAAGCCCGAACTTATATCTTGTTGCGGTGTATAACCTTAAAGGCATGGCCTATGATGCCGGGGTTTGCATAATTAGGGGGATTTATCTCTATGAAAAAAGGAGAAAGATTAATGCGGAGAGTACTGGTTTCCGGTTATTACGGTTTCGGTAATGCCGGAGATGAAGCCATACTCATGGCTATCGTAGAATCACTAAAAAAACTAAAAAGTGATATCGAAATAACGGCTCTTTCGGCGGACCCTTTGACTACC
>DUNY01000389.1 GCA_012839145.1 Thermoanaerobacterales bacterium | reverse complement strand
CCTCAGTCCCTGCGAAGGGCAATCCCTTACTGGGCCAATGAGGCTACCATAGTTCTGAAAGATTCCACGCTGGCGTATGTGTTGGGAATTACAGAGCTTATGCGGCGGAGTGAGTATGTGAGTGCACGTACGGCACAGCCTATGCTGACTTATATTGTTGTAGGTTTTATTTATTTAATACTGACATGTGCTTTTACGAAGAGCATGACCCGGGTTGAATCCAGGGTAAGGATCCCGGGCCTGGAAAGGTGAATTCTTAAT
Organism: Thermoanaerobacterales bacterium; assembly: GCA_012839145.1. Taxonomy (GTDB): domain Bacteria; phylum Bacillota; class Thermosediminibacteria; order Thermosediminibacterales; family Tepidanaerobacteraceae; genus DUNY01. Next base: position 2,865 of record DUNY01000389.1, on the reverse strand, counting down.
GACTAAACCTATTTTACGTGTGGAAAATCTATATAAAAAATTTAAAGATACAGAAGTGCTAAAAGGTCTGTCACTGACGGTGGATGAGGGCGAAGTGGTGGTTATAATCGGGCCCAGCGGGACCGGAAAGAGCACCCTACTTCGCTGCATTAACCGACTGACAGAGCCCGATGCCGGTGATATTTATTTAGGTGAACATAAAATTGAGTCCGGCAAATCTAATTTGAGTCGTATTCGTCAGCAAATCGGTATGGTATTTCAGGATTTTAACCTTTTCAACCACTTGACCGCATTACAAAACGTGGCTATAGGTCCTGTTAAGGTTAAAAAAACGGATAAAAAGAAAGCTTTAAAGCTGGCTATGAAAGAATTAGAAAGAGTGGGACTAGCTGACAAGGCTCAAAGTTACCCCGCCGAACTTTCCGGCGGGCAAAAACAGCGAGTGGCCATTGCACGGGCACTGGCCATGGACCCAAAAATCATGCTTTTTGATGAACCTACCTCAGCCCTTGATCCGGAACTTATTGGCGAAGTTTTGGAAGTAATGAAGGATTTGGCTGATGCCGGTATGACCATGATGGTGGTGAGCCATGAGATGGGGTTTGCCAGAGAAGCGGCGGACCGCATTGTCTTTCTGGAAGATGGGGTAGTTTCGGAAATGGGAAGTCCTGAAAAGATATTTAACAATCCCGAGAAAGAGCGAACTCGGGAGTTTATAAGTAAAATAGCCCGGCTTCACGGCGGCGATGACCTGGAGTTGACTTACAAATGATTGAGCATGTGCAGTTTTTTATCAAAATATGGCCGGAACTTTTCAAAGGCTTGGTGGTATCCCTCCAGCTCTCAGCGGGAGCTTTGTTGTTGGGCCTTGCTATCGGGCTTCCCATGGCTTTGATGAGGACCTACGGCAAGGGTTTTATCAAGACTTTGGCTGTAGGATATATTGAACTTATCAGGGGCACACCCATGATCGTGCAGCTGTTTTTAATATACTACGGACTTCCGGATATGGGGATACTTCTTGATAGGATACCGGCAGCTATTATAGCTCTGGGAATTAATAGCAGTGCATATCAGGCCGAGTATTTCCGAGGCGCTATTTTATCCATCGATGAAGGTCAGGGTAAGGCGGCACAAGCTTTGGGCATGACCAAACAGCAGGCCATTATAAATATTATATTGCCTCAAGCTTTAAGATTGGTGCTTCCGCCTTGGTCAAACGAAGTTATATATATGGTCAAATATACCTCAGTAGCGTTTTTGATTGCAGTGCCGGAATTGATGGCACGAGGCAAGATGATTATAAGCTGGACCTTCAAACCTCTGGAGACGCTGTTTTGGGTAGGCGTCATTTATGTCATAATATTATCCGTCATAGCCAAGATTGTGGATATAATAGAAAGAAAACTGGCCATACCGGGTTTTCAGATGAGCAGGGAAGATTAAAAAACCTGCTCTTTTTTCATATAAGTTAAGCTAAAGGTGCCTGGGAAGGCTCCGAAAAAGTGAAACATTTGGGCAAATAACAAAAATCGTCATCCTGAGCAATAGCAAAGGATCTAATGACAAACTCGGAATTATTCAGAGGCTTTCCTAGCACCTTAACTTATTACATTGCCGCAAGAGAGCATGAAATCTCCCAGGAAGGCCTGTTTCTTTTTGCTATAAGATTTCCTTGTAAATCTCCTCGATTGCAAACCTACCATCGGCCTCCAAAAAGTCCAAAATCAAATCCAACTGCCTATCTACCAATTGATTGCTGTTTGATACACAGGCCATACCTATTACTGCCCACCGCTTCACATCCTGCTTTTCCACTTCGGCTATAGAAACATTATAGCGATTCTTTATCCGGTGGATGATACTTTTCACTATCTGCCTTTTTTCCTTTAAAGAAAAGATATCACCAAGGAATATTTCCACCGTCAATAATCCTACCACCATGGGTTATCACCCCTTATATGGATTAATTGCATATATCCTATCAGATCGAAGATTTTTGTGCAATAAAATTCCAATCATATAGTCATATTAAACCCGGCTCTAATATGATAATATTAGAGCAAGATGGGGAAAGAGGAGTATATCATGTACCAATTTCTGATTGTAGCAATCATGTCATATATTATAGGCAGTCTTTTTAAAATAGGCGATGGCAACAGAAAATACAGCCTGGAATTTGCCAAAGGCTTTTTGACACTTTTGATGTCAGGCTTTTATCTTCATTCGGGGCTTTCATATCTCATGGCCTCGGCAGGGATACTGGCAGGCCAGAGCAGACCGGTATTTTCGAGAGTTAATGGATATAGCGCTGAAGTGGTTTCCTTAGGAATAATTTTTTACATGTCACCAGTTATGGGTATTGTATTAGCATTGTTATTTATTGTCTTAAAAAAGGTTTTAAAGGATTATAACCAAGCGGTGTTTGCATCATGTTTAACTATTCCGATTATGGCTTTTAGGACCTTCCGAAGTGACAGCTTTATAATAATATCCTTGATAATCTTTGCCAGTCTGGCAATTCAGTTCTGGCCCCCTTTTCTTGAGAAAAGAATAAAATCGGGATTGCTTTATGATATGGCAATAGGGTTAGGGGTCCTTGGGTTTTTGATTCTTCTCTACTTTAACAAATATGTTTACAAAGGCTTTGGTATACAAAAAGATATAATTCGACACGGTCCCCATCACTTTAAGTATGTAGCTTTGACCTTTGATGACGGACCCGACCCTGTATATACTCCGGAGATTCTTGATATATTAAAGGAAAAAGATGTTCGAGCAACTTTTTTTCTCATAGGTAAAAATGTAAGCAGCCACCCGGAAATTGCACAAAGGATGGTGGAAGAAGGTCACTTGATCGGAAGT
>DUNY01000314.1 GCA_012839145.1 Thermoanaerobacterales bacterium | reverse complement strand
GTCACAGAACCGTCCCCTGTCACCTATGAAGAGGTGGAGGGCCAACATCCTAAGAAAGGGAAGATGTCAGTGGACTATTTTTGTCTACTGACATCTTCCTTTTGTGTTGGCTGAATGTGGGAAGTATATAACTTTTCGTGAAAAAGACGAAATTTTGCTTTAAGATATCTTTTATTTCGTCTGAGCTTGTCTGAAAATGATATTCAAATGTTGAGAACAAGGAATAATTGATGATATATTTAATAATGCCGACGAAGTTTGAGAAATTGCTGATTTTAAGGATATTTTTTGAAGGATTTTTAGAGTTAACGTCGAAGTTAAAAATATATGTAACTAAATGGCATTTGGAGTGATCACTTTGATTGAAATCTATGGAGTTACCAAGATATATCCGGGCGGCCAAGTCGCCCTTAAAGATATAAACTTGAGAATTTCAAAGGGAGAGTTCGTATTTATTGTTGGCCCCAGCGGTGCTGGAAAATCCACATTAATAAAACTCCTATTTCGGGAGGAATTGCCCACGAGAGGTCAGATCTTTTTCGGGGGGAAAAATATTACCAGGTTTAGGCCTAGAGAAATACCTTATCTAAGGCGGCGTATTGGCATTGTCTTTCAAGACTTTAGGCTATTACCTGAGAAGACCGTATATGAAAACGTATCTTTTGCAATGGAGGTTGTTGAGGCTTCCGGCAGAGATATTAGAAAAAGGGTACCTCACGTTTTGGAAAGGGTAGGTTTGGCTCACAAGGCCAAAGCTAGACCTTCTGAGCTTTCCGGTGGAGAACAACAAAGGGTTGCTCTGGCAAGAGCTCTGGTCAATAATCCTGACATCCTCGTAGCCGACGAACCTACCGGCAATCTTGATCCGGATACTTCATGGGATATTATGGGATTGCTGGATGACATCAACAAGCGGGGGACTACTGTTGTAGTTGCTTCTCATGCCCGGGAATTAGTGGATTCCATGAAGAAAAGGGTGCTGCAGCTGGAACAGGGCAGCTTGGTAAGGGATGAGGAAAGAGGGGTATACAGCAATGAGATTTAGTACCATAAAATATTTTTTCAAAGAATCCTTTACCAGTCTTGTGAGAAATCGCTGGATGAGTCTTGCATCCATTGGAGCGGTAGCATCTGCACTCATTATCTTAGGCTCTTTTTTACTGCTATCGGTGAATTTTGACCATATTTTAAAAGATGTGGAATCACAAGTAGAGATTACGGCCTATCTTGAGGATTCCTTAGACCAAGACGGAATTTCCAGATTGGATAAGGATCTCGCCGTTATCACCGGGATAAAGGAAATAAAGTTTATTTCAAAGGAAGTAGCAATCGAAGAATTTAAAGAACAAGTAGGAAGAGAGCTGCTAGAAGGTATCGACAATCCCCTTCCAAATTCCTTTCGAATCAAAGTAAATGATCCACATGAAGTTGCATCGATTGCTGAAAAAATCGAGAAATTTTCCGGCATAGACGAAGTCAAATACGGTAAGGGCGTCGTTGAAAAACTGTTCAATATTATTCATTGGGTCCGAGTGATAGGCTTGATAATAATGGCCGTCTTTGCCGCAGTTTCAATTTTTATCATCTCCAATACCATTAGGCTTACGGTTTTTGCACGGCGGCGGGAGATAAACATTATGAAATATATTGGTGCTACTGATTGGTTTGTACGCTGGCCATTTTTAATAGAGGGCATGGTATTAGGTTTAATTGGCTCATCACTGGCTATCGGTGTTCTAGCCGCAGCTTATAACTATCTTTACATTACGGTTAAATTAAACCTTCCCATGATTTCTCTGCTGCCAAAAGAATATTTTTATGATTATGCACTTGGATTTCTAGGTATCGGCATGCTCATCGGAGCATTTGGCAGTAGTTTTTCCATAAAGCGGTTCTTAAATGTTTAGTATTACCAGGAGGAGGAATAGGATGAACCTAAAAAGATTAAAGCCATGGGCAGCTCTATTGGCTGTAATTATAATGATAATTGCTGCTTCTCCGGCCACAGCTGCTAATATTGATGATTTAAGGAAAAAACAAAAAGATATTAGTTCACAGATTGAGAACCTTAAACAGAATATAAACAGAGTAAATAATAGCAAAAAAACTGTGGTTGACGAAATTGCCGAGCTGGAAAGACAATTGGTCGCAGCCCAAAAGGAACTGGATGATGCCGAGGCAATGCTAAGGGAAACCCAGGCAAAGCTGGCAAATACCACAGAACAACTCAAACAAGCCGAAGAACGAGTAGAGGAACAAAAGGACGATCTAAAT
>DUNY01000226.1 GCA_012839145.1 Thermoanaerobacterales bacterium | reverse complement strand
TGGCATAACAGCCAATATCCTATAAAACTATTCCTTCACTAAAACCTTTACAACCTCTCCGTAGTAAATTCCGTGGTAATCATTGTCTTTGTACCACCGGTTTTTTATTTCTTCTGAAAGCAGTTCCGGTTCCATGGTGTTTTTGTATACTATTTTACAGATGAAGTGCAAATCACCTTCTGCAATGTAAGGTGACTCTACTTCATCTACGTACACAGGGGTGAGGCCGCATTCCTTGAATTTATCAATATCCCTTCCGGATTTGGTTCCACAGATATTCATAGCCTGTTTTAGGGATTCATCCATGGAAAAGCTGACCGTAAAAGAGTCTGCATCAGTAATAAGCTCATGAGTGTAACGAGAAAACCTGACCAAAACCGTTAAAATCGGCTTATTCCATATGCGCCCCAAAGCGGCCCATCCAATGGTCATGGTATTTAACTTATCATTTGATTTTACTGTCAGTAATGCTCCTTTCGGCAACTGATTAATGACTTTTTCTGATACCTGGGCAATATGTAGTTCTTTCACAATAATCTCCTCCAAATATTATTATTTTTAAAACTATAACCCCTTTACTTAGATTTTACCAGTGTTTAGGTTTCGATGAAGTTTACCATAAGTCAACCTCTCTCTTGTATTTATTGTGCCATTATTTTGATTATAAATCAACTATCCCTTCAAAAACAATATTATGGTAGAATACAGTGTTTTTGAATTAAATCAAAAACCATGCTATTATGTAAAAGAACTCTGACTTTCTTAAAATCATTGAAAGGGGTTTTTCTATGATAAAAACGGAAAATTACTTGCAGAAAATAGGTAATGACTTATGGTTCACTGAGGTAGATCGCAATAATCTTAAAATCGACTACCGCATAAAAGAAGTTGTCCACTCGGAAACCTCCCCGTTTCAACAGGTAATGATTCTGGATTCTTATGATTTCGGTCGGATGCTGGTGTTGGACGATGCCATACAGACCACAGCTCTGGACGGATATATATATAACGAAATGATTTCACATATACCTTTAAATGTTCATCCAAACCCGAAGAATGTTCTCATTATAGGCGGAGGTGACTGTGGTGCAGCACGGGAGGCAGCTAAATACCCCGATATTGACAAAATTGATATGGTGGAAATAGACGAAACTGTTGTAAAAGCATGTAAACAACACCTTCAGGAAGTATCGGGAAATCTATCAGATCCTAGGGTGAATTTCATATTTGAAGATGGCACTGCCTTTGTAAAAGAAAAGAGAGATTACCTATATGATGTAATTATCGTGGACTCCTCGGATCCGGTGGGACCGGCAGTTAAGCTTTTTGAGTTGGAATTTTATAGAGATCTGTATAATAATTTGCATGAGGACGGATTAATGGTATGTCAAAGCGAATCCCCTATTTTCTACTCTGAGATGATGATAAATATCTATAGACGATTAAATAAGCTATTCCCAGTGGTTAGAGTGTATATGGCCACTGTACCGACCTACCCCGGAGGCTTTTGGACTTTTACCATGGGTTCAAAGAAATACTGGAGGCCAAATCCCGATAAATTTGATAAGGATACTCTTTATATAAATAAAGATATTATAAAAAGTTGTTTTGCAATACCTGAATTCATGAAAGAATTATTAGATATGGATTGACTGATTAATCAAGTAATGCGGCACTAATTGCCGACCCTTAGAAGGTCAGGTCAGTGCCGCATTTTTAGTCAAGGGAAAAACCTTCCCGATGATGAAGACCTACCAGATTAGATACTGGGAATGTAAAGATTATGCCAGTACCCGGTTTTTTAAGCTTGCCGGCTTCAACGATTTCATTAAATATTTGTTTGCATTTTTCTTTTTCCGTCAAAATGATGATAATTTCTTTTGAGGACTCAATGTGCATGTTTAAAAACTTCTTGACTTCACTTTCTCCAGTGCCTCGACCATATAATATAGTAGCTCCTTGGGCACCGGCCTTTTTGGCCCTATTTACGATATAATCGGCTTTTCCTCTTTCCACAATCGCGATAATGGCTACAATCTCAAGCACTTTTTGCACCTCCTTAGATTCTTGTCAATATCCCCAAAACCAATACAGAAATTACAGCCCCCATAGAGGTCAGCCCAATTATTCCAAAACCGTTCAGCAATGGGTCAGAAGTTTCCAGTATTTTTGAAAGGCCTAGGGCTATAGCCATATTAAGGGGTATGTTCACCGGGCCTGTAGTGGCACTGGCCGAGTCTATGGCAATATCCACAAATTCTCTGGGTGCAAAGTAACCTAAGACAGCTGCCACCAGTACAATGGGAAAGAGGATGGTTTTAGACGGAATGTTGTTTAATATCTTGACAATACCAATACTCATTCCCAGACCAAACCCAATGGCTACCGCATTTATCAGAATCTTAACCGGTATGGCTCCGGTAGAGATTTCCTCAACTTCCAGGGCAAGAGTTCTAAGACCTGGTTCCACCAAGGTGGCAAAGTACCCTACCATAAAAGCGAATATGGCTATCAAATATTTGTTGTTCATTAATACTAGATTCCTTCCCACGGAATCACCTAGTGGAATAAGACTCAGAGATACTCCTTTTAAAAACAGATGAAGACCTATAACGCTGAGTAATGTCCCTAAAGCTAATGTCTTTATTTCTTGAATAGGTTTTCTCAAAATAATTAGCTGGAAAACGCATAAGAACAGCACTATAGGTAAGACATTTTTTGCTGTATCCCAAAAAGCTTTTAATACCTCAAGCAAGATCATCCATATTTTCTCCCCTTTCAGTATTTCTTTCATGGTCACCTCCTGCTTTAATTGCTATATGGTTATAAAGTCTTCCATACTCAGGTTACCCATATAATCAGCTTATGTCAAGCTTTATATACCGAAATAAAACATTACTGTTCGGATTTTTCAAAAACATTGATTGGTGATTTTAAGTGGAATATTTATATCATTGTCGGATGGCATTTAAACTGCCGTAGGTAAAGTGCAGTTACTTTGCTAGAGAATTATTGTTGACATAGTGTATTTCTATATGCTAATATAGGAATATAGTAAAATACCCCGTCGGAGGAGACGATATAAGTGAAAGATATTTATGATATTCGTTCAGCAGTTTTTAAGGCCATGGCACATCCTACAAGACTAAAGATCCTGGAACTTTTGGGACAGGTAGATGAAATATGTGTATGTGATATAGCTGAGGAGCTAGAAATTGACCAACCAACTATTTCAAAGCATCTTTCCATTTTGAAAAATGTGGGGTTGATCGGAAGCCGTAAGGAGGGGCTCATGGTTATGTACAAACTTAGAGCCCAATGTGTGAATAATTTTTTTCACTGTGTAGACAACATTATAAAAACTGACCTAAAAGCTAAAGTAAAGCATTTGAATAATCTATAAAAAGAAAGGATGTAGTCATATGATAACTTGGCAGAAAGTCTCCCTCATAGTCGGGGTCTTTTTTATTGCTTACTATATGCCTCTTTCCAGTCCCAGATTT
>DUNY01000033.1 GCA_012839145.1 Thermoanaerobacterales bacterium | reverse complement strand
GGTTTTTGTTTTGTTTGAAACAAAAACACCTTATAATAGTATTAAAGGGAAAAATTGCTGATATTATCTATAATTCAACAAACAACTCTAAAATCCTTCTTATAAAAACAAAATTTAATATCTTTTTCTTTTGGCTGAAGATAATATACCAATTTCCTCCCGATATTTAGCCACTGTCCTCCGAGATATAGTAACACCCTTTTTCTTCAACATATCTGCAATCTTTTGGTCACTTAATGGATTGTATGGATCTTCTTTGCTAATCATTTCCTGCATAATCTTTTTAATACTTTCCGAAGAAACGGAAGTACCGTTTACTCTCTCCAGGCCGCTTTGGAAGAAAAATTTCAGTTCAAAAACACCCCTGGGAGTCTGAATATATTTGCCGCTGATAGCCCGAGACACTGTGGACTCGTGGACTCCTACCATGTCAGCAATCTGTTTCATAGTAAGAGGTTTGAGATGAATAAGGCCGCTGTCTAAAAAGCTCCTTTGAACATCTACAATAGATTGTATTACTTTATGAAGGGTAATGCGTCGCTGTTCAATACTCCTTATGAGCCATAAAGCCGAATCAAGTCGATTGGATAAAAATTTTGAAATATTGGATTCCTTATCTTCGGAAGTTAACAAGGATCGATAATAGGAGTTTATTGAAAGCCTGGGTGATATAGTATCATTCATAATAACCACATATTCGTTGCCCACTTTTTCGATAACTGCATCGGGAATAATATAATGAACATCATTACTTGAAGAATAGTTTCTTCCGGGCTTGGGATCAAGAGTAACCAAAATATCTTTTAAATGTTGAACTTCAGTCAAACTAATATTTAATGCCTCGGCTATTTTAGAAAAGCGGGCTTCAGCTAAATCATCTAAATGGTGTTTGACCAAATTTTTTATTTTAGGAGCATCAATACCTCTTTGTTCTATTTGTAGCAGTAAACATTCTACCAAGTTTCTGGATCCCACACCTGAAGGATCAAAGGACTGAATAATTGCAAGAGAATCTTCTACTTCTTTTTCCGAAACTTTAAGGAGTCTAGCAACTTCGTTTGTGGTTATGGTAAGATACCCATTTTTATCTAGGTTGCCAATCAGAAACTCCCCTATTTTTAATGCCGTCTTTGATATTGATGAAAGATGTAATTGCATCATCAGATGTTCTTGAAGGGATGGAGTTGATGATACAAAATTCTCATACCCTACTCCTTCTTCCTTTTGCTCCCGCTCTGCCCTTACTGGACCGGAGCTCGCACCATCCTGAAAATACTCTTCCCAGTCAATGCTGTCCGATTCCTTTTCCTCAGCTTCTTTAGGAGCAGGCTCGTCATTTTTGAAAATATCATCACTGACATCAAGCAATGGGTTTTCTAAAAGTTGATTCTCTATATACTGGCCCAGCTCAAGTGTAGAAAGCTGTAAAATAGTTATGGCCTGCCTGAGCTCAGGAGTCATGACAAGTTTTTGGGTTTGCGACAGTGTTAGGCCGAAATTCATCTGCATCTTTTTATCCCCCCCAAAATAGGTGACAGAAGACTTATTTGTCACCTAAAATATGTCCTGAAAATCCTGTTGATTATATATTCTATAAGAACATCAATTTTCCCTCTTTTTTTATAATATGGTGGTATGATTTTTGCCTGATTGACAATAATAATAAATTGTCGCAATATGGCGAATCACCATTATTATATCATAATATCAGCTGATAAGGAAGTTTTTTGGAGTGAGCATAGATTGAAAAAACAAGGGGGAGGGATAGCCTTTAAACATTGCTTTCCCGTCCCCACTTTTATAGCCAATTGTTACTTCATTGAACCTTTTTGCTGTGTATTAACATTATGTGCCCCGTTTTGTCTAAAGATTTCAGCAGCGTTGTCGATTTTCTGTTCATGAGTCCTTACAGCTGCCAATATCTTACCTTTTTTGACTTCATCTTCATAGTGTTTGCCTTGCTCTTCGGGAATTCCCCAATCGATGAGCCCCCCGGCTACACCCCCGGTAGCTGCACCGGACAGCAATCCTGCAATGGGACCTGCCGCTATGATCGGTCCAAAGCCAGGTATTGCCAAAGCCCCGGCGCCCATTGCAAGACCGGCAAGACCTCCGAGAACTCCACCGGTTGTAGTGCCACCGACCACCGTATCCATGCCCAAGGTAGTATCACCTTCCTCAGCACCACCATTTTGACCCTGTTCGCCCTTTGCCACAATTGATATTTCATTGGTATCATATCCGGATTGTCTCAGCTCTGCTACAGCTTTCTCAGCTTGATCATAACTGTCAAATACTCCGATAACGGTCTTGACCATTTTCACAAATACCTCCTAGTTATCATTTTGAAGTAAGTTCTTAATTTAGATGGAGATTCTGGCTCCATCTAAATTTTGGAACTACGAATGAATGACTTAACCGGCGTTTGACTCTCGTATAAAGAGGCAGGAGACTTACACCAAGTTAGTCAGTTGAACGAGACTTCATTTAGTGGGGGATTTAACTCCCTCTAAATGTTAGTCGAGTCCACACTGGACATAACCGCCCTTTGGCACCCGCCGCCTATAGATGCGAGGACTTAGAGAGGGTTAGTTCAGTGTCAAAACCATTCTTATTTTATCCTTGTTTTGTTTAAGCTATTCTTCGCATGGTTGTTGGGAAAAAAGGGAATAGTAAACATTGAGATTATACCTTATAAGGAGGAACAATATGACTGATAAAAAGGATGCTACACAGAAAAATAAATCAGACAAAGCAATGAGTGAAATCAGTGAAAGCATAGGCACCGACACTATAAATAAGATACAAGAAATTGTCAGTGAAAAGCAGCAACAGCAGAGTATACAATATCAAAATCCACAACATCAACAATTTTCACAAGAAGTGAATCGTCTGGTAAATTCGGCTAGAGAGCAGCAGATGTCATCACAGCAGCAGCTTCAATCCACTCTTAATCAAGCGTCAACCAATCTTATTGACTCAGGGCGTTTGGAAACCCTTTTTAACAGTGCTCAGCAGCTGCAGCAGGCTGCACAATTAGGTATTTCAAATCTCCAAATAAATATGGAAAAGTACAAGCAGATGATTGAGCAGATGGAAAAGGATTGCCATCAACAGCAAGTAGCTACCGATATGCAGGTGGTACAGGCCTTGCAACAGGCCATATCATCCATGGCCCAAGCTCAAAACAGTCTGCTACAAAGCCAGGCAGTGGATCAAATGTTCGACACCGTAACCAAGTGCCAGGATAATCTATCCCAAATAGAACAGATGGGTCAAACAACAACGACTATGTAATCGTCACATATGTGGGACAAAATAATGACAGAAAACGGTTTTGAAGTGTTCATGGGGGATTTTGTACATGGTTTAAGGCTCAGCCATAGGACAACATTGAAAGCTAAGCCTTAAACCAGTTTTAGAGACATGGTAATTGATCTGATTTATGTATGCTTTATGTGAACAATAGGAGGTGACAGAGAACCGTCCCCTGTCACCTAAGGATTTAAGGATCGTAGTAAAAGGGCACAAGTTTTACCAACATTTCAAATAGAATCGTTATTTTTACCCTTCTGGGGCTGACCACATCTACACTTATATGCTCTACATTAAAGTATACCAAAGCCTGCATACCGGGCGATGCACCACATAGATGAATAAACTCTAAAAATGGAAATGTGGCTTCAAAAAAATGTACCGGTTGAGTGGGCAAAGCCGCCACATACAGGATTTTAGCCGTAACTTCACCATCCACAATAACTTTGTCGTGTATCACTCTTACTTCATCTATGGAAAACTTGGCTTTAGCTTCTACTCCACGAGCCGCATCGGGTTTTCCATCAGGTATCGTCACAGTATCCTGGATTATGGCCTGAACTTTCCCTACCCAGAGTTTCCCATGATGCCTGTCTCGTCGGGCTTCAAACACGTAAATATATCCGTAGATGGTCCCTACAACAATCTCACCATAACCTTTTTGATTGAGCTCACCAGCTATCACACAAAAAGCACCGTTTGGAACCGTCTGATTCCATTCTAAAATAACTTTTCCGGCTTTCCAGCTGTAAATATACACATTGCTCAGACAAACTACAATCAGTTCTTTTTGCCCGTCACCGTCAATATCATATATTGCAACATCTTTGACGCTTTGAGAATGTGTAGGGCTATCCCAAAAGGTATTGTAGGCACTACCCATATGACGCAATACCCTGACCTTGCTGCCGGTGCAGTCCAAGACAATCTCATGCTTTCCGTCCAAGTCAAAATCACCGACTCTAAGAAACATCTTATCAGCATCCGGTATATGGCTGCTCCACTTTTCATACCTGTTGCCATCTTTAAAAGATAACACATATAATATACATCCTCGGGGCCCATGGGTTTTTACCACCACTTCGGGGTAACCGTCACCATCAGTATCCCCGGCGGCTACACAGTAAACCTGGTGTTTCATAATTTCCGATTTTATAAGATTTAACTTTCCGTCATAACGAAAAATGAATATACGAGGTTTTCCCTTTACTACCGCAATAATCTCGTATTTTCCATCTCTGTCAATATCTGCAAGAGCTATACAAACTACGGTTTCCTTTAGTTCTCTACTTTCGGCAATCCTTACCAGTTGGCCTTTTCGCATCTTATATATATGGATACCGCCTGTGCAGCCGACTATTATTTCATCGAGACCGTCCTTGTCGATGTCATGACAACCTATCCAATGGGTATCATTGTTCCCTAATGATGCCCGAGCCAACTGGTGGTAAGTCTCACCCCGATATTGAAATACGTATAAATTTGATTGCTGACCGGAAGCTGCCGTTGTTCCCGCAATAATATTAATCTTGTCGTCACCGTTTACATCACCCAAGGCTACTCGAGATTCCTGCCCCAAGTCTTTACTTGCCCATTCCAATTGGTATGTTTGCCTCATTTGTCTGTCCCTCCCCCGAACAAAAACTTTAAATTTACAACAAATCTTCTTTATATAATATTCAGGTGAGGGAGAAAAGGACTATGGAAGGTTAAAATCTATATCAAAGCATTATCTGACATGTTTTCAGCAATTTGGACCGCATTCAGTGCTGCTCCCTTTCTAAGATTATCCGCCACTATCCAAAGGTTTAAACCGTTTTTTAGTGAAAAGTCTTCCCTTATTCTTCCGATAAAAACCTCATCACGACCGGAAGCATCACCAGGTAATGGATATTGTTTTCGCTGCGGCTCATCGACTACTTTAATACCCGGAGCTTTGGATAATATTTCCCGGGCCATGTCAGCTGTAAGTTTTTCTTTAGTTTCTATATTTACGGATTCTGAATGACAGTTCACCACCGGTACCCTTACGGTGGTTGCCGTTATCGCCATGCTGTCGTCATCAAATATCTTTCTCGTCTCATTTACCATTTTCAATTCTTCAAGGCTATACCCCGTTTCATCAAAAATATCTATGTGCGGCAGCACATTAAAAGCAATGGGATAAGGATATACCTCATGTTTAGGGGCTTTGCCGCTTAAGATCATCTTCAGCTGCTGTTTTAACTCCTCTACCGCATCAACACCCGTACCGGATACTGCTTGATATGTTGAAACTACTACCCTCTTAATTTTGACCGTATCATGTATGGGTTTTAATGCTACCACCATCTGGGTTGTAGAACAGTTTGGATTTGCAATGATACCCTTATGTTTTTTGATATGTTCGGGATTGACCTCCGGCACGACCAGCGGTACCTCAGAGTCCATCCTAAAGGCGTTGCTGTTGTCAATCACTATTGCTCCTCGTTTAACAGCCTCAGGAGCAAGCTGCTTGCTCACAGTTTTGCCAGCGGAAAAAAGCGCTATATCTATACCTTCAAAAGAAGAAGGCACTGCTTCCTGTACCGTAATTTTTTCCCCTTTAAATTCAATCACATGGCCATTGGATCTTGCTGAGGCTAGCAGTAAAATGTTTTTTACGGGGAAATTACGTTCCTCCAATATTTTTAACATGGTTTGGCCTACTGCCCCCGTGGCTCCGACTATGGCTACATTGTATTTTTTCATTTTTAGCACTCCTTACTATGTTTTATAATTTGATATATATTCTGATGGTGAGTAGCGTTACTCATCATTTTAGCATATAACTCGATCTTTTAATACAGTGATTGCTTAAAACCGCCAGTTCATAAAACAAATTTTCTGTTAAAAACATATTTTAGTATTTGTCCGTAGTTTGCGCACATATGTATCTGTATAATGAACATTAGCATATTATATTCGACACGTTTTCGTAATATCCTTTTTTTAGAATTATTTTGCTAGTTTGGATATTGATTTGGACAAAAAAAGTTGCCATTTCTTGCAATGGCAACCTAAGTTACACTTGTTTTTTTATAATCACAAAATTCGTCTAATCAAAATATCCATCATATATAGCTCTTATGGATTTCTCCCCATATTCACCCTTTATTATATATGTACTGCAATTGTTAAAAACCTTACTAGCTGCTATTGGTATCTTTTCTTCAAAAAGCAATGTGTTAATCTTTTGATCAGTTTTGTTAGAATCAGCCATGTCTTTATAAGCAACAGACACTCTTGACATATCTTCACAAAGATTTAATTCGGCTCTAAGTTCTTGGGCCAGATTGTAAACGGCATCTTTTTGCTCTTCATTTATTATTAATAATATTTCTCCTGCATCATTGATGTAAATTGTTTCATCAGGATTTGATTTATTCAATTCAACTATTTCATCATCAGTTAGTTCTATTTCCTTGACAAATTTGGCTATAACCAAATCTCTTTGCAGTGAAATGCCTGAAATTGGTAAGTCACTTTCTTTAGCGCCTATCAGCGTGCCCTCTGATTGGTCAAAAGTAGATTTAATTCTCAGTGGTATGTTAAACTCCTTGGCAGCTCTAACAGCTCTGGGATGTATAACCTTAGCACCGCTTTCGGCCATTATTATAACTTCGTCAAAAGATATACTCGGAATAAAAGGCGCCTCCGGAATGATCCTCGGATCGGTGACCGCTATTCCGGGTACATCAGTATATATTTCTACCAAATCAGCTTTTAAATATCCTCCCAACACCACAGCTGTGGTGTCACTACCGCCTCGCCCCAGCGTGGTAATTTCGTCTTTTTCCGTTATACCTTGAAAGCCTGCAACTACAACGATTTTTCCCTCTTCTATATTTTTCTTAATGGGTGCAGGGTCAACTTTTATTATATCCGCATTACCGAAATCCGCTGTTGTCACTATACCCGCTTGAAATCCTGTCATAGCTTCAGCTTTAACACCTTGAGCTTCTATGTAGGATGCCATAACCACAGCTGAAATAATTTCTCCACAAGCCATGATTAGATCCTTCTTTTTGGAGCAAACTTTACCCCCTTGGGCTTTCAACAGTTCTATAAGAGTATCTGTAGCATAGGGGTCGCCCAGCCTTCCCATGGCCGATACTACCACTACTACATCATATCCTTTTTCTTTGGCCCGAAGGATGTGATTTAATACAGCTTTTCGGTTTTCGGGGGATTTTACGGAAGTTCCTCCGAATTTTTGTACAATAAGGGCCATAAATCTACCTCCTAAACTTTTTTATATCTAATCAGTGTCTCGGCAATCTGAACGGCATTCAATGCGGCACCCTTTCTTAAGTTGTCGGCCACTATCCATATATTAATACCATTTTTCACCGAAAAATCCTGCCGAACTCTTCCCACATATACTTCATCTGTACCCACAAGCTTAGCCGCTAAAGGGTATATATTAGTTGAAACATCATCCAACACTTTGATTCCCGGTGCTCTTGATAAAACTTTTTTAGCGTCTTCTGCATCAATAGGCTTTTTGGTTTCAATATTTAGGGCTTCAGAGTGACAGCGTATTACCGGTATTCGCACTGCCGTAGGACTTATAGAAATTTCGCCATTATGCAATATCTTGTGAGTTTCATGAACCATTTTCATTTCTTCTTTAGTGTAGCCGTTGTCCATAAAAGAGTCAATATGGGGGATGGCATTAAATGCAATCTGATGGGGATATACATTGACCTCAAGCTCCTGTTCTTCCAGATATGCCCTAAGTTGTCTCTCTAGTTCGGCAATGCCTGGTAAGCCGCTGCCTGAAACAGCTTGATATGTTGAAACTACAATCCTTTTAATTACGTATTTGTCATGTAGGGGCTTTAACACCACTAGCATCTGAGTGGTAGAGCAATTAGGATTTGCAATAATACCCTCATGCCACAAAACGTCTTCAGGATTAACCTCGGGAATAACCAAGGGCACTCTTGGGGCCATTCTAAAGGCATTGCTGTTGTCAATGACGATACATCCCTCGGCAACCGCAACCGGAGCCAATTTATGACTTGCCCCTTCCCCGGCAGAAAACAAAGCTATATCCAAATCTCTGAAAGCTCCTTCTCCAGCTGCCTTAACCTCTACTTCCCTGCCTTTAAAGGAAACCTTTTTACCCTCGTTTTCTTTTAAATCCAAGGGCTTTATCCTTTCTACCGGAAAATCCCTTTGCTCTAAAATCTTCATCATTTCCGTACCTACAGCCCCCAGAGCTCCCACAACACCCACATTGTATCTTTTCATATTGACCCTCCCGGATAATATTTTATTGGAGAACAAATATAAAGCAACAATAATTAATGGTGTCTTTCATCTGCGAACACATTATATCTT
>DUNY01000242.1 GCA_012839145.1 Thermoanaerobacterales bacterium | reverse complement strand
CCATGAATTATAAGCTTGTAAAATACTCTACATGGACCTGGGCATTGTTTGCTACCATAGTTACACTGGGCATACTATTCAGGTGGCCTGTGGGCATCTTGAAAGAAATATTCCGCAAACATAATTACCTTTACAGTGGATTCATATCCGGTATAATTGGGACTATGGCAGCCTTTGCTTTTAATGATTCAGGCGTGGTGGCTGCGGCCATGTTCATGATACCGGTTACAATTCCGCTTATAATGATGTGTATTGATGAAGAGTATAAACATGTACATTGAATTAAGTTCAATTCCTCGATATAATGCTGGTAGAAAGCTATTATATTGAAAGATTAATAAGGTTGTCATGTAATACTAGAGAGCAAATTATTATTTCTATGCAATGGTTCTTTAAGAGGTTACAAGAAAAACTGCAAAAAGCAACTAACGCAGTTTTGCTAGCCAAACTTAGGTTGCCTTCAACGACCGCTACAAGTCTTATGAAAGAAACGGGTGACCTTTACCCTGCACCCTTTATCGAGCTTTCGTAGGAATTGGGTGTAAGAACCATAAAAAAATCTGTATGAACGGCATTAACATGACAAACAATGCCATGTGCATGATTTACTGGAGGTATAAAATGAGCAAAGACATAGTTAAACCATCAACATTGCCGGGTTTTTTGGAACTATTACCACAAGACCAAATACTATTTAATAAAATCAAAGATACGATACGCAATACTTATGAAAAACACGGATTCATCCCTATTGACACTCCGTTGATTGAAAAATCCGAGGTATTGCTGGCCAAAGGTGGAGGGGAAACGGAAAAACAGATATATCGTTTTACTAAAGGTGATACGGACATGTCCCTGAGGTTCGACCTTACGGTACCTTTGGCAAGGTTCGTAGCACAGCATTTTTCTGAGCTCACCTTTCCCTATCGTCGCTATCATATAGGTAAGGTTTACAGGGGAGAAAGGAGTCAACGGGGGAGGTTTCGGGAGTTTTACCAATGTGATGTGGATATCATTGGGAATGGCAAGCTTAGTGTTATTTATGATGCAGAAATATTGAGCATAATATATTCTACTTTTAAAAACCTGGGCTTTGAGGATTTTACAATAAGAATAAATAACAGGAAGATATTAAACGGCTTTTTCGGTTCTTTGCATATAAAAAACACGGTGGATGTCTTGAGAACCATTGATAAGTTGGAGAAAATCGGTGAAAAAGGTGTAACTGCTGAGCTGACCGACCTTGGGTTGTCAAAGGATGCTACTTGCAAGATTTTAAGCTTTATTAAAATCCAAGGAAGTGTTGAAGAAAAACTTGAAGCACTTAAATCTCTCGATCTTAAAACTGAAATCTTTCAAGAAGGCATTAAGGAACTTGCAACCGTAATTGATTATATAAAGAGTTTCGGTGTGCCGGAGAAAAACTATATCTTGGACTTAACCATTGCTCGGGGTCTTGATTACTATACAGGGACTGTATGTGAGACTTTTCTTGATGATTATCCTGAAATTGGCAGCGTATGTTCCGGGGGAAGGTATGAAAATCTTGCGGAATATTATACTACTCAGAAACTACCCGGTGTAGGTATATCCATTGGTTTGACTCGTCTATTTTACCAACTAAAAGAAGCGGGCTTACTTAGAAATCATGCACCTTGCACATTGACAAAAGTGTTAGTTGTGCCGATGGATGACAATTGTAATGAGTACTCCATAAAGGTGGCAAATGCATTAAGAGAAAGCGGGATTATTTCCGAAGTTTATTTTGAAGATGTCAAGATAGGCAAAAAACTTAACTATGCAAATAAGCTCAACATACCATATACAGTATTAATAGGGGAAGAAGAAATCAAAAGCCACGTGGTTTCTCTAAAGGATATGAAGACAGGTTCCCAGGAACTAGTTACATTAGATAATGCCATTAAAACCGTAAAGTGAGATTAAAAGAGGGTAT
>DUNY01000202.1 GCA_012839145.1 Thermoanaerobacterales bacterium | reverse complement strand
GCTCCGCCGTAGCAAAATTGATAATGCGAACGATTTTCTTTGCCATATCAAAAACTCTGCTTAATGGGGTATTTGCTAAAACTATATATTCCATGAATCCTGCAACATTTACAACACCTGAAATGTGGCAATCACCTACCGGCGGCAAATTCTTGTTAACACCCGCTCCGGGCTTTAATGGACCTTCATTAATCGATATTGCTCCCACCCTTTCAGACCTTCCTAATGATGCATCTATAGCAACTATTGTTGATGAAGGATGTTTGCTTTTGATTTCCTGTATTTTCTGTTCTAGGTTCCCTGCATGTATCAGGTCTTTTGTTGTGCCGTATGCTTTATAACCGAGCAGCTTTAAACGGTCGCCGACCAAGGGGCCTAAAGCGTCACCTGTTGACCTGTCCGTCCCTATACAAAGGTATACGGTGTCTTTACCCTTGACGTGACTCCTTAGCTTTTTTGCTAATTCATTCACCTTTCTCCCTCCTCTATCATTTTCGTGCCCATACTTGCATTCAACCGCTTTATGTCTGCCTTTAAGCTCTCCGGCAATACCCGTTCTTTTTGTTCACGTTCGGCTACCTGTTGATACATTTTTAGGAATTGCCCTCTTACAACCCCTATTTCTTCGCCTAAGCATATATCCCGCCAGCCCATATATTTAACTACCTTTGCAGTTCTGGGCGACATGCTCTCTAATGCTTCGGCTTCCCGACGATGTCCGTAATGTCCGATTGCTTTTTCTACTTCTCCCCATGCCTTGGCCGCTGTATCTGCTTCCTGGTTGGTTATATCTGCAACTACTTCAAGTATTTCTGATACCGTCGGGAAGAATTTTGCTGTTGCAAGCAGTTTGAACAGTGCTTGTTCAGCTATTTTGTAGGGTATGTCTTTTAACATTTGATACCATAGTTTTGCGGTAGGCCCCATGTCTCGCTCTTGCATTGCGGGAAAGTTTGATACGGTCCATGCTAAAAGATTCTTAGTTTCATTGAACGTCATTATCAACGCCTCCTTCCTCTAGTTCCATCAGACTTGCAAATGCACGAGGTATACGTTTTTGTTGCCGGGGCGGTGCTTTCTTTCGATTTCTTTGTAATTCAAGGGTATCCCACTGCTTCCTTAGTTTCTGTGGGCTTCTAATATTGCTACACCAAAAGCTATCGTTTTGTGCCCACCGGAATAGTTCTGCTATTTGTTTAGGAGTTCGTTTATCAAGTCTCATCATGCGGTCTATATCGGTAGCCCAACTTTGAAGGCTTTTAACATCATTTTTAGGCACTTTGGAATCTGGTTTCACTCTAAGCATTTCACTTATCATAAATTGTGCTAATTGGATTTCTACAGTATCAGCTTCAAATTTAAGTTTTGGCTTTTCTTCGTCATCGTCGTCAACTTGTTGCGACGATAATATATCTTTATCATTCTTGTTACATTCTTGTTCATTCTTTACATTCTTGTTTATATTGTTCCCTTGCCGTTGCCTTCGTCGTTCCTTCATCGTTACCTTCATAGTTCCTTCATCGTTACCTTCATAGTTTTTTGGGTCTTGGTAAACGTTGTATTTAACTATGGTTACAAGAATTCCATGCGTTACCTTCATTGTTACTATCATCGGTTCCTTCGTCGTTACGTTCACAATGTTGTTCACAAGGATTTCGGAAGAATTTTCCATTTCAGGATTGCGAAGCCACTCAAGCACACCCCACACCTGCTTTTTAGATGGTTTTTCAATTCTGAATCCAACCTTGTATGACATAGCCTCTTGAATTTCAGCTATAGATGTTATGAGTTGGCCTCTTTTTAAATTGCCATAATCCTTATGTTGTGCTTTTAATAAAAGCCAAGTCCATATCTTAAAGTAAATAGGCGGTTTTTGCATTATTCCACTTTCTATTAACCTTCGGCTTAAAAGAATATAGCCACCAGGGATATAAGCTTCTGTCATTCAATCCCTCCTTTTTGAGGGTATTTCTAGTCAAAGCCTGCATCTGCTCTTGTCCACTTCTTCTAAAAGATTTACATTTGCCATATTTACAAGATGCTGTTTACCATCTTTGGTCTTAACTAGTGCCATATTTTCTGATTGAATTATCTCTGTGACGTTGTAAAAATTT
>DUNY01000298.1 GCA_012839145.1 Thermoanaerobacterales bacterium | reverse complement strand
TTTATTTGAAACAGATATAAGAGCTCGCTTTATCATCAAATTTCCTCCTTGCTGATTATTTTCACTGTACGCCCACTAATTTGAAGTCTTCCTTCAGCATATAACTTTATAGCATCGGGATATATTCTGTGTTCTTCTTCGAGCACTCTTGCCGCCAGGGTTTCGGGAGTATCATCATCCATGACCGGTACTGTTCGTTGAAGAATAATTGGCCCTGTATCCGCACCTTCATCTACAAAATGGACCGTTACACCGGTTACCTTCACACCATAATCCATTACGGCTCTATGCACTTTTTCGCCGTAGTACCCTTCCCCACAAAAAGAAGGTATAAGTGCAGGATGAATATTCATAATCTTACCCTGAAATGCACGAACAAAATATGGGGATAATACTCTGATATAGCCTGCCAGGATAACAAGGTCTACATTGTAAGAATTAAGGGTTTTTATCAGTTCATCTTCATACTCTTCCCTGGTTTTATACTTCTTTGGTATTACCACAGTTGCCGGAATGTTGTGTTTTTTTGCCCTTTCCAGAGCATACACGCCTGCTTTACTGGATATGACTACAACAACTTCAGCCGGAAGATAACCGGACTTGATATTATCTAAAATTGATTGCAAGTTGGAGCCGCTTCCGGATACCAAAACCCCAAGCCTTAGCAAAATACCACCCCACCTTTTCCCTCAGATATTCTACCAATTACCCAGGATTTTACGCCTTGTTGTTCAGTGGCTTTCAATATCCCATCGGCTTCTTCTTCCGGTGCGATAATTACATATCCTATGCCCATGTTGAAGGTCCTGTACATTTCCCCATCTTCAACTCGACCTATTTTTTGAATCATGTTAAATACCTGTGGAACATCCCAAGACCCTTTATTGATTTTAAATTCCAGGCCTTCAGGTAATATGCGCGGCAAATTTTCTATTAATCCTCCACCGGTAATATGTGCCATACCATGGATGTTGATATTTTCAATGGCTTTAACTGTTTTTGCATATATTTGAGTAGGTTTTAATATTTCTTCACCAAGGGTTTGACCGAATTCTTCTACATAATCCTCCGGTGAAAGCTTGCCTAGCTCAAAAAACACCCTTCTTGCCAGTGAATACCCGTTACTGTGAATACCTGAGGATGCTATTCCTATAACAGTATCATCTTTTCTTACGGATGACCCGTCAATGATTTTAGTTTTGTCTACAACTCCAACAGCAAATCCCGCAATATCATACTCATCTTCTTCATACATTCCCGGCATCTCCGCAGTTTCTCCTCCCAGAAGTGCACATCCCGCCATCTTACATCCTTGGGCCACACCTTTGACTATGTCGGCAACCTTTTCAGGAACAAGCTTTCCAAGAGCAATGTAATCTAAAAAAAATAAAGGTTCTGCTCCGTGTACAAGGATGTCATTTACGCACATAGCTACAGCATCGATGCCTATGGTATCATGTTTGTTCATCATGAAAGCAACTTTTAGTTTCGTTCCCACTCCGTCAGTTCCTGAAACGAGAACAGGTTCCCGGTATTTTTCCATATCAAGCTGAAAAAAACCTCCAAACCCGCCTAAAGTGCCCAGCACTCCGGGTCGCAAAGTGGATCTAACATGGTCTTTCATTAATTCCACAGCTCGATTTCCCGCATCCACATCCACTCCGGCCTCTTTATATGTGGCACTTTTTATTTTCAAATCACTCTCTCCTTTCAAGTTAACGCTTTTCGAACACATAGCGTTTTCCCTCCCTAGGCACTTCCAAAGGATAGGCACCTGAAAAACACCCGGAGCAAAATCTTTCCTTTGAAAACCCGGTAGCTTGTACTAGGCCATCAAGACTCAAATAACCCAAACTATCAGCACCGATATGCTGTCTAATTTCTTCAATTTCTCGTTGGGCTCCTATTAGTTCTTTGCGAGTTGAAGTATCAATACCGAAGTAACAGGAATGCATAACCGGCGGTGAGCTTATCCGAACATGTACCTCCTTGGCTCCGGCTTCCTTCAAAACATTTACTATCAAACCGCTTGTGGTACCTCTAACTATTGAATCGTCCACCATTATTAATCGTTTTCCCCGCACAACTTCTTTTACAGCATTTAGCTTGATTTTAACCCCGATTTCCCTTGAACTCGGAG
>DUNY01000397.1 GCA_012839145.1 Thermoanaerobacterales bacterium | reverse complement strand
TTGAGCGCTACCAACGTAGTGAACAGGCATTGCTACTAGCCATGATGGAAATGGTGGTAAACGGTGTTTCAACTCGGAAAGTAGAAAACATCACGGAAGAACTTTGTGGAAAGAAGTTTTCCAAATCCACTGTCTCAGCTCTTTACAAGAAACTAGACCCAATAATCCATGCTTTTAGGTCAAGACCGCTTGAAAGCCATTATCCCTTCCTAACTGTAGATGCCCTTTACCTTAAGGTGCGTGATGATCATAGAGTTCAATCAAGGGGGCTGCTCATAGCCGTAGGTGTTAACAAAGAAGGTTATCGGGAAATTATTGGCTTTCAGGTAGCTAACACAGAGACTGAGACTGAAAGCAGTTGGGGAGAACTCTTTGCTTCCCTTAAAGAAAGGGGGTTAAAAGACGTTCACTTAATTACTCAGATAGCCACAAGGGGCTCGTTAAGGCGGCTAAAAGGCATTTTTAAGGAGCAACATGGCAGCGGTGTCAAACTCATTTTTCGAGGAATATGTTAGACCACACCCCTAAAGCATCACAGCCAGAAATCAAAGAAGACCTTCGCAAGTTGTACGAAGCCGTTGACTTAGATAGCGCCAAGAAAGTAAGAGACCAGATCATCGACAAATATGAAACAAAAGCACCTAAAGCCGCTACCCTATTAAACGAAACCTTCGATGATATTACAGCAGTCCTAACCGTTCCTCTAAAATATCGGAAGAGGCTACGCACTACAAATGGGGTGGATCGGCTCAATCAGGAAATCAGGCGCCGTGAGCGAGTAATACGCATCTTTCCCAATGAGGCATCTGTAATCCGCTTAATGGGTGCTTTGCTCATGGAGCAAAATGAGAAGTGGCAGGCAGGCCGCAAATACTTTGATATGGACCTATACTACCAAACCGCCAAGAACAAAGTCTCAAGTGGCACCACAGCGGCTTAAACGACTTCTATATGGTAACCATCGCATTTATTCCACGGTGTTGTTGACAGCGAGCCTCTGGCCGGGCATGGGGTATTGCATCAACGGCATCACCCTTTTGAAAAGTGTGATGCATAGCTCATCAACCTACCATGCCGGCCACTCACTGTCAACAACCTTTCGCGGCATAAACACTTACGGATGGCTTTATCGTCTGTCTCTTTTTTGGCCCTTATTTGCGATTCCATAGAGAAAAACTGTGGCAAACCGCTTACAATCAGATAAATGGTTTAATTCATTAATACATTTCATGGAGGTAAATTAGGGGCCTACCGACGATCGAGAAAATTATACACTAATTTGGACTTGACTCTTCGTTTTTATTATTTAATTAAATACTAGCTATGTTATGATTAATATTTCAGCTTAAAACTTATGCAAAACAATAAACATTGGGAGGTTTTTATATGCATACTTTAAAATATCTAAAAGATGCATCGCATCAGAAATAACAAGCCTTGATTCAATACATTTGATACATGCGAGAAGCCGAGAACAGTCGAGGTGCCGAAGCTACATCTCTTTTTGCCTATTATTTAGCAAAAGCAGAAGAAAAGCATATTACTGTTATTCGCGATCAAGTGGCCACATTGTCAAGTAATACTATAAGCTTAACAAACACCAGACAATAAATCATTATACTTCACAGCATTTTGATGAAGCTTTAGAATAACATGGACCCTGTAAAAGCAACAGCCCCTAAGGATTCAATAAAACTTTGAAACCCTAGGGGCTGCTTAGCGTTTTTGATTCTTACGCACCCATGAATAATTTTATATCATCTTCAACTTCTCCTATACCGGTAATACCAAAGGTTTCTACGAGCACCTTGGCTACATTTGGAGATAAGAATGCAGGTAATGTAGGTCCTAAATGAATGTTTTTTACACCTAAGTGTAATAATGCCAGTAGAACTATGACGGCTTTTTGTTCATACCAAGCGATATTGTATGCAATGGGTAGTTCATTAATATCATTTAGCTCGAATATCTCTTTCAGCTTAAGGGCTATGACAGCTAAAGAATAGGAGTCATTACATTGTCCTGCGTCCAATACACGTGGAATTCCACCAATATCCCCTAAGTCAAGCTTGTTATAGCGATATTTAGCACATCCGGCTGTCAGGATAACTGTATCCTTTGGTAGCTTTTTGGCAAACTCGGTATAGTATTCCCTTGACTTCATCCGGCCATCACAACCGGCCATAACAAAAAACTTTTTAATAGCTCCTGATTTTACCGCACCAACGACTTTGTCTGCCAAAGCAAAGACCTGATTATGGGCAAATCCACCTACAATAGTGCCTGTTTCTATTTCAGTTGGAGCCTTTAAGGTTTTTGCAAGTTCAATAATCTTGGAAAAATCTTTCTTACCATTCTCATCAGCTTCTATATGTTCACAACCCGGGTAGCCGGTAGAACCGGTTGTGAATATTCTAGAC
>DUNY01000340.1 GCA_012839145.1 Thermoanaerobacterales bacterium | reverse complement strand
CAATAACATCCTTGGAAGGAATTTTTCCTCGTACAAAAATAATTGCAGCAAAATCACCCATAACGGTGGTTTGAATAATCTGTCGATGAGTTAATCCTGTAAGCAGTATGGCGTTAGTTTTAGTATCCGCTAAAATATCACTCATTAGGTCAGCACCGCAGGCATTTAAAACTTCAATATCTGAGTGTTCGTCTCCCCATATCATTTCAGCTTGAAGTAGTTCTTTTATTATTGAAAGTTTCATTAAATTTCCTCCAGATAGTAGGTCAAATATTCTAACTGGGCAGCTAAATCAACTCTTCTCAAAATTATGTTTTCTTCAACTGTTATGTTTACCGGAGCAAAGTTTATTATGCCTCTCACTCCGGCTTTAACTAATTTATCAGCTACTTCCTGGGCTGCCGACGCCGGTACTGCAATAATTCCAAGTTTTATATTGAAATCTTTAACCTTTTCTGCTAGAGAATCAAAAGAATAAATATTTATGTTGGATATCTTTTTCCCTATTTTTTTCGGATCATTATCAAAGATACATGATATATTAAAGCCTCTTTGGTTAAAACCCTTGTATTGAGAAAGGGCTCTGCCCAAATTTCCTGCTCCTACAATAGCTACTGACCATTGTTTATTTAGTCCCAATATCTTCATTATATAGTTATATAGCTCTCTGGAGTTATATCCCACTCCTCTGGTCCCAAATTCTCCAAAATAAGCTAAGTCTTTACGCACCTGAGCAGGAGTGACACCAGTGGCCTTGGCTATGTGTTGTGACGATACTGTTGTTATTCCTTTTTTATCGGCTTCTATAAGATATCTTGAGTACATTGACAAGCGGCCAATAGTAGCATCAGGAATCTTGAATTTTTTAAACATGACTGTAAATCACTCCTTCGAAATTTATTCTAGCACAATAGTTATGTTTTTACAATAGTAAAAGTGAAATTAGTCACAATGTTATACTATTGTCTAAATCTTTGTTAATTATTTAACAATGTATGTCGCTGATATATCTGTTGTGAGTTATTTTTTTATTATGTGAAATTGCCTGTCTATAATTTCAAAATTGTATTTTTCTATTCCCAAACTAGTACATACTCCATAGTCAATAGTTACAAAAACGGCATCAATATTTTTTTGAGCCTCAATGAATTTCATTCCATCCTCAAGCCCCAGAGAAAACACCGCTGTAGATAAAGCATCAGCGTCTATAGAACTGTCAGATATTATTGTAACACCCATTAAACCGTTTTCTACAGGGAATCCTGAGTAAGTATCCAATATATGGTGATACTGTTTCCCATTTTCTTCAAAATATCTTTCGTAAGGGCCGGATGTAACCAATGTCTTATCCGCAACTTCCACCGTTGCAAAGATGCTTCCTCTTGTGTCAAAAGGATTTTGTAATCCTATCTTCCATGATTTCCCATCAGGTTTTGTTCCTAAAACAAAGATATTACCTCCTAAGTCTACCGTGCCACTTTCTATACCATTTTCTCTCAATGTTTTGACTACCTCATCAGCGGCATATCCCTTTGCAATTCCTCCCAAGTCTATGGACATACCGGGTTTTCTCAAAAAGACACTGTTTTCACTCTCCTTTAATTCCACTTGATTGTAATCAACCAGTTCTAATGCCTCTTTTATTTCATCAAGGGCTGGTACACGTGCCTTATCTGTACCAATACCCCATAATTTCACTAACGGTCCCACTGTTATATCAAATTTTCCCTTAGAAGACTTAGAATATTGAAGACTTTTTTTAATAACAAAAAATGTGTCAGAGCTCACCTTGTAGAAATCTTCTCCTGCCCTCTTATTTATTTCGACTACTTCACTGGAATCAGCTTTTGCCGTCATCTTTTTTTCGATATCGTTAATCCTGTTGAATGCTTTATCAATGGCCTCTGAAGCATTAGAACCAAAGGCTTGTATTCTTACCAGTGTATCGAGCATAAAATTAGTCTTTGTAACCGGCTTTTTGTCCACAGAACGGCTACAAGCCGTAACAGTTATCAGGGTAATGATGATTAAAGCTGCTGTTAATAGTTTCGTTTTAACATAGATAGATTTCGTGATTATTACCTCCTTAGTCGCTATTCATGATAAAAGTTTTAGATTAACCAAGCTATAACCTACCTCTTAAAACGAATATATTATTAGATTTTTAATACTCGTATTGACTTGGCTTTTAATTGTATTTCTTCAAAGGTTTGAAAAATCCTTCCTAAAATATATTTTTGTAAAAATAATTATACAAAGTGTGATTTATATTACATACTTATTGTCCTTTTTATTTTATCATATAGGCAGGAAAATATATCTTTTCATAGAATATATTATAGTGTATAATTAACTGTAGAATATTATGAACAACTTGTGTACTTTGTGTAAAAATTCATTGACTTTTTGTTTGTGATGGTTCAAACAAGTATTAATTATTTTCAGAGGAGGATGAGCAAATGGATAGTAAAAAGAAAATTGTTGTATTAGGAGGTGGCTTTGGGGGCCTCACTGCGGCTCAAGCGTTGGATAAATTCCTACGAAAAAATAAGAACGTGGAGATAACACTGATAAATAAGAGTCCAAACCAAATATATTTGACCCAATTGCATGAAGTCGCAGGAAACCGTATTCCCGAAGATGGGACCTTGTATTCATTGGAGTCAGCTCTCGATCAAACTCGAGTAAAACTGGTTGTAGATGAGATCAGTAAAGTCGATGTAAAAGCACGTAAACTCTACGGTGTAGATAATGAATATACTTTTGATTACCTTATTCTAGCATGTGGTAGTGAGCCCGCTTTTTTTGACATCCCTGGGATGAAAGAAAACGCTTTCACTTTATGGTCTCATGAGGACGCTTTAAGAATAAGAGATCATATCGTAAACATGTTTAAAATTGCCAGCACCGAAAAAGATGTAACTAAAAGAAAGGACCTTTTAACCTTTGTGGTCGGCGGTGGTGGTTTTACCGGTATTGAAATGATAGGTGAACTGGTGGAATGGGTAGAAGATCTTTGTATCGATTACAATATAAAACGCAATGAAGTATCATTAATGGTAGTAGAAGCATTGCCAAAGATACTCCCAACCATGTCAGACAGCCTAATAGAAAATGCTACAAATTACTTGAAGAAAAAGGGAGTTCGAATACTTACAAGCTCATGCATCGCCAATGTGTCATCAGATTCTTTCACGCTCGAATCTGGTGAAACAATAAATACACAAACTCTTATTTGGACCGGCGGTGTACAAGCCAACGCTACGGTAGCAGACATCGACCTTAAAGTTGGGAAACGCAATAGAATATTAGTCAGCAAGTATATGGAGACTAGTGAACCAGGCATTTATGCAATTGGTGACAATTGTTGTTACACTGACAAAGCAGGGAATGTCATGCCTGCATTAGTGGAATCAGCCATACAGTCAGCTAAGTGTGCTGCTTATAATATATCTGCCGAAATAAATAACAGGCCTAAAAAACCATTGAACCTTAAACTTCATGGGAATATGGTTTCCATCGGTGCCGAATACTGTGTTGCTGAAGTAATGGGATTGAAGCTTAAAGGTTTTCTTGCTTCCGGCGCTAAACACCTGGCTGATATTCATTATTTATTCGGGGTAAGCGGTTTTGGCTTTATTCTGGACTATATCGACCGCCAATTTTTCCGTAAAACCAGAAATAAGCCAATGGTTGTAAAACATATCGGTGTAAGCACCAGTGCCGCGTGGCTAGCTCTACTGAGAATTTTCCTCGGTTATAAATGGCTCATGTCCGGCCTTGAAAAGGTTAACGCAGGATGGCTTTCAACCGGAGATAAATTAGTTGCAGGGGCTTCCACAGCACCTATCGGCCCAAATACACCCGAATGGTACGTACAATTTATGGAAAAAGTGGTTTTCCCTAATGCACTTTTATTCCAAGCCATGATAACTCTTGGTGAAATAGCCCTGGGCATATGCTTTATCCTCGGTTTATTCACCGTATTGGCAGCACTAGGATCCATATTCATGAACTTGAATTTCATCATCTCCGGTTCAGGTGATATGTGGTTCTTGGTAGTGTCTATAGCGATGTTGGCTGGTGCGGGCCGTTCCTTCGGACTTGACTACTATGTGATACCTTATGCTTCCAAGGTCTTAAAGCGATTAATTAGGCGTAGCCAAATGAATCTGACATAAATACTTATTTAAAGAGGTAGAATAAGTTCTGCCTCTTTATCATTAAAAAACTTCTTAAAGGAGAAGCTTTATGAACGAAAGTATAAGCCATGTCATGTTTCAGCTATAAAATTCTCTATGTAGCTTTGTTTTTAGTAGAAACTTTTCCGAGGTGAAGATAATGGCAAACGATTCCTTTCAAGCAAGACCGTTATTATTCAAGTTGCTTGGGACAAGGGTGCAGTGGCAGCGCGCAGGACGCACTCTGCCCCTGCGTAGTGTAGAACCAATCTAAAAGTAACAGGTTATGTTTCAGGGAGAGGTGTCATCATCTTAACCTGAGTAACTTTCCACACCAGAATCAACTTTAGGTTCACTCGATTGTTTCAACACTCTGACAAAAATATTATAAACCAACAACAAATCATATTGTATATTTTGCAACATATCTTGAAGTCATAAGGCCAAGTAATGCTCCATAAGACAGATTAAACTCTATTATGGTCCCGACCTCTGTATTGCAGCTTTGCGTTACATCCAACAACAAATGGTCACTACTGGCACCAAGAATCTGTATAGTTGTATCCATAGGTGAAAGATCTTCTATCTGACAATCTTGTTTGCCTAATGCCACAATTGCCCTTCTCATAGGCCCCTTATCCTCAAAAGCTGGGATGTTTCCAAAAGCATCATGCCCAATTTCTCCTATGGGATATGAAGGTTTTGTTTTTACTTCTATTGCTTCCGTTTTAAGTATTATTGCATCCTGATGCGTGCCGGGCAATGGCCTTGAAACGCTTGGCTCATTTCCCAATAGGATGCCTTCACCTATTCGGAATTGATTAATACCGGAAGGTAGTTGGCCGCGTTCTAACAGTGAAATTGTGGATGAGTTCCCTCCTGATAAGGTTTTTACTTCAAAGCCATACTCTCTTTCAATATCCTTGGCTAAATTCACTAGTAGTTTCATATTTTTGTAACTGGCCATTATTCCTCCGTAACACCCCAAATTAGTCCCAATACCTTCAAATTCAATACCCGGAAGATCTATTATTTCGTCAACGGTTTCTATTACATGTTCAGGCAAAACTCCTTCTCTCAGGTCTCCAACGTCCACCATTAGTATAACC
Source organism: Thermoanaerobacterales bacterium (assembly GCA_012839145.1). GTDB lineage: Bacteria > Bacillota > Thermosediminibacteria > Thermosediminibacterales > Tepidanaerobacteraceae > DUNY01. The sequence continues at coordinate 530 of DUNY01000340.1, read as the reverse complement.
CTATGGTCTTTCCCAAAAGATCGTGCCGATTCCGATAAACCCTTTATTACTTTTATTTCCGAATTTAGGCTTCCATCAGCCCATCGAACCACATCTACCACTTCTGATAACATAGGTATTCTGATTAAATATATGGGAATGTCTATTCCCGAATGCTTTAGTGCCCTTATATTTTGTATTCTGGACTCCCCTAGCTTTTTCACACCTCCTTTAATTATAGCTTTTGCTACATCAACCTGTCCGCATACTCCCTTAGTTATTCCCATTACTTCAATTCCATTATTGCTGCATAGATTAACTAACTGCTTGGTGTTATATTCTATTTTTTTTAAATCTATTTCCACACACGGGATATACAAAACATATAGCCTCCATTCTTCATGATAGAATTTAAATATAAAAACTTAATTGTTTTATTAAAAAACATATTATATGCATGTGGAGAAATTTTATATTTGCCTTTTAAAAAAGACATTCACTAGATTGAATGTCTTTTTAATCTCTCATTGAATGTATGAATATACCGCTTT
>DUNY01000235.1 GCA_012839145.1 Thermoanaerobacterales bacterium | reverse complement strand
CTAAAACCGCCGGATATTTCCTTCCCTCAATGTTGGGAATCTGAGTAGCGGTAAAGGCTACTACTTCATAAAGCTCATTATCTCTGAAATAAGTGTTGAACACGTGAAAATCCCTTCCGGCTGCCCCCATGATTATAGTTTTAATTTTCATTAAAAAACCTCCCCAATTTTTTATAGTTAATTTTTATAAAATTACAAATTCCTTACAAACATTACCACTAAATCAATTATACCCAAAAAATGCAAATCTAGCCATAAACAACCTTGTCACACTTAAAAGAAGACCCCAAATATTTTATTAAATTTGCGAATAACATGATAAGATGGTACAGAGGAGGGAATCATACATGGATAAATACAGTAAAACAATAAAAAACCTAGCTTTAGATCTTACCCGAATCCCCAGTGTTGTAGGAACGGATGGTGAAATACAAATGGCAAAAAAGATTTATGATAATCTTAGTCGCTTAAGGTATTTTAAGGCCAATCCGGAGAAGCTTAAGTTGGTGGATTTAAAAAATGATTCCCTTGGCCGTAAATATGTTATGGCGATTATAGAAGCCGAAAACAAAACATCGGATACGGTGCTGCTGCTTGGCCACATTGATACAGTAGGAGCCATGGATTACGGTGATTTAAGGGACTTTGCCACTGTGCCTGAGACCTTAAAAGAAAAGTTGAAAGACAAAGATTTTTCCTCGGAAATTCAGGAAGACATCAACTCCGACAATTGGACTTTCGGCCGGGGCATCTTCGATATGAAGATGGGAGTGGCTGCATTGATGGTAATGATTAAGGAATTCTCTAAGCACTGTCACGAGATGCAAGCCAACCTGGTATTTATTGCTGTACCCGATGAAGAGGGCAACTCCGCAGGCATGCTTTCAGCAGCTCAAGACTTGGCAGTCATCGGCGAAGCACGAGGATGGCAGTTTATAGCGGCTATAGATACCGATTACATGACAGGCTTGTACTTTGGTGATGATAAGAAATACGTATATATAGGTACTGTGGGCAAACTGCTTCCATGTTTTTATATTTACGGCAAGGAGACTCACGTGGGAGAAGCCTTCCACGGTCTTGATGCCAACCTGCTGGCTTCGGAAATTATGAAACTTGTGGATTTAAACCACGAACTTTGCGATATTGCCGACGGTGAGGTAACGCTGCCTCCCATAAGCCTTTATCAGCGAGACTTAAAAACTGAGTATTCGGTTCAGACCGTCAATGCGGTAAATATTTATTTTAACTATGCCACCCATATAAGCACTACTGACATAGTGCTTGAAAAGTTAAAAGCAAAGGCTGTGGAGGCCTTTGATAACACAATCGAAAGATTAAACCAAGGTTACAAAAGGTTTTGTGAAATGAGCAATATTCCCTATAACAAACTTCCCTGGCAAACCAAAGTCCTGACTTTTGAAGAGCTGTACCGGAGAGTAAAGGATGAAAGACCCGAAATAGAAGAAAGTATAAATCGCATGGTGGAGGATATGCTCAGACAAAACATTGATGATCGGGAATTCACCCTAAGAATTGTGCAAGAAGTACATCGTTACTACTCTGATAAAAGTCCGTTGGTGGTGCTATACTATGCACCTCCCTACTATCCACATAATTTTGTTAAAGGGGAAAGTGAGACGGAAAAGAGGCTTTTATCGGCGGTTGAGGCAGCAGTTAATGATGCTAAAGGAGTCTATGATTATAATATAGTGATAAAAAAGTTCTACCCATATATTTCCGATTTAAGTTACTGCAGTGTTCCCCGAGGTGAAGAAAGCCTTTCCAAACTTATAAAGAATATGCCCGCTTGGCCTAAAAAATACTCCCTGCCGGTAGAAGCTATACAGAAAATCAGTATGCCGGTTGTAAATATCGGCCCCTACGGTAAAGATGCACACAAACTCACCGAAAGGGTCAGCATGCCCTATTCCCTGGATGCCATGCCGTTTATATTGAAGAAAACTATAGAGAACCTGTTAATACAAAATCAAGATTTTTAGTTTTTCAGTGGCATTTAAGTTAAGCTTATAGCGCCAGACACCCGAGACTTAACTTATTTTAAAGCTCACCACCTAATGATGTATAGATCATACCAATGATCGAAAAACATCCCCCCTTGAAGTTGAAATATGTGAAATATATAAATATTATACACCT
>DUNY01000395.1 GCA_012839145.1 Thermoanaerobacterales bacterium | reverse complement strand
TGACGGTTGATGCCGAACTTATCGCAGCCAGGAAACAAGATGTCCTGATGCTGCCTATATCAGCCATACAATATCAAAACGGCAAGAGCTATGTGATGACCACCCAGGGCGAAAGGGAAAACAGACAAGACAGGTCAAATAACGACAAAGTCCCTCCAACTAAAATGGTTGAAGTCCAAACCGGTATCAGCAATGATGAATACATCGAAATTGTAAGCGGCTTAAAAGAAGGGGACACGGTCTTGCTATCAAATTCCAGCACCGGCAGCAATATTAACCGTTTCGGCGGTGGACCCGGCGGCCAGATGGGTCCTGTGGGACCCGTGCAAATAAGGACGAGACCCAATTAGAGGTGATAATATGCTCATAAGCTTTGACAGTGTTTTCAAAATCTACAAAATGGGAGACACGGCGGTCCATGCCCTTGACGGTATAACACTGGAAATCGAAAAAGGGGAATTTATAGCCATAGTAGGACCCTCAGGTTCGGGCAAATCCACCCTTATGAATATCATTGGCTGTCTTGACACCCCCACTGAAGGTACATACACCTTTGAAGACAAAGATATATCCAAACTCAATGACAACCAGCTGGCCCTCATCCGAAACCGGCATATAGGATTTGTGTTTCAAAGTTTCAACCTGCTTTCCAAGCTCACTGCCCTGGAAAATGTAGAGCTACCTCTTACCTACGGGGGAAAGAAGGGCTTAGCCCGGAGAAACAGAGCCATGGAGACCTTAAACTCCGTGGGCTTAGGGGACAGACTACACCACCGGCCTACGGAGCTTTCCGGAGGGCAGCAGCAAAGGGTGGCCATTGCCCGGGCTTTGTCTACGGACCCACCCATCATACTGGCCGATGAACCCACCGGAAACTTAGACACCAGATCCGGCCGTGAGATCATGGAAATATTGAAAGAACTGCACGGGAACGGGAAAACCATCATCCTCATAACCCATGATATCAATATAGCAAACCAAGCCGAAAGAAATGTCCATATCCAGGACGGCAAAATAGTAAAAGACGTAAAGGTGGTCGGATAAATGGATATACTCCAGACCGTAAAAATAGCCTTCAGAGGTATCTTGGACAATAAACTGCGCTCATTTTTGACCATGCTGGGGATAATCATAGGCGTGACTTCCGTCATCGCCCTGGTTTCCATAGGTCAAGGTGCCACGGCCAAAGTAACCGAACAGATACAAAGCCTAGGCTCAAATCTTCTCACCGTAAACATAATGGGCAGAGGGGCCAATACCACTTTGAGATATGATGAGGCCATGGAATTTGCAAACAGCCCAAATATCAGCGCAGTGGCACCGGTGATCACCGGAAATATCACGGTAAAACACGCCAATAAAAACAGCAGTGTACAGGTACAGGGAACTAATGGCGATTTTCTCACCGTGAGGAATTACCAACTGTCAAAGGGTAGATTCATTGCTCCCACTGATGTAAACATGCGTCAAAAAGTAGTCGTACTAGGTTCACAAATAGCCGAAGACCTGTTTGGCTTAGTAGATCCGGTGGGCCAGGAGATAAAGATGGGAGGCCAGACTTTTAAAGTAATCGGAATCCTGGAATCCACAAGCTCCATGATGGGCTCCAATGAGGAAGAGATATACATCCCCATCACCGTTGCCGAAAGGCTCCTGCAGACCAGGGGTGTAAGGGTAATGTACATTCAGGCTTCTTCCCAGGACACCGTCACTTTGGCCACCAATGAGATATCTTCAAAGCTTTCCCGTATCTTCAAAGATAACCCCGACAGCGATTTCCAAAGCTTCAGAGTCTTTGATCAAACTCAGATGCTTGACACCATAAACCAGGCCACCGGTACACTGACCATGATGCTGGGGGGAATAGCCGCCATCTCACTTCTGGTAGGCGGAATCGGTATCATGAATATCATGCTGGTATCCGTCACCGAGCGCACTCGGGAAATAGGCATAAGAAAGGCCCTCGGTGCCAGAAAGCGAGACGTAATGAGCCAGTTCCTCATCGAGTCCTTGGTAATCAGCGGTATCGGAGGAGTCATCGGAATCGTCACGGGATTTTTGCTAAGTAGAGGAATAGCTCAACTGATGAATATGGGTGTAAAAACCACCTATTCAGTGGTAGCCGTTGCCTTTGGCTTTTCCATGCTGGTAGGAGTGTTTTTCGGCATCTATCCCGCCAACAAAGCCAGCAACCTAAAACCCATCGAAGCCCTCCGCTACGAATAGTTAATGGAATATTTGGGGACGGAGGAAAATTATTCACCGCAACATCCAACTGTCCCCTTGTGTCTTATGGCCGGTTTGAGGAATATTTAGGGACGGTTCTTTTTTATTCATTCACCGTATTCACCGCATAACAGCGCGAAACTGTGAAAAATTATTCATCCCAACACCGAACCGCCCCTTGTGTCTTTCAGCCGGTTTGATAAAATTAAGGAAAGAGGTGGTGAAAATTATGTCATACCGAATCTATTTAGTAGAGGATGATACAAATCTAAATCTGGTTCTCACATCCTACTTGCAAAAAGAAGGATGGGAAGTTTCCTCCTTCCTTACCGGCACCGAAGCAAAGCATGCTATCGCCACTCCCCCTGATTTGTGGATATTGGACATAATGCTGCCGGATATAGACGGCTATCATCTGCTACAGGAAATAAAAGCCGCTTCACCTCAAGTGCCTATAATCTTTATCTCCGCAAGAGATGCCGATATTGACAGGGTTGTGGGCTTAGAGCTGGGCAGTGACGATTATTTGGCCAAGCCCTTCCTCCCCCGGGAGCTGGTCATCCGCACCCGCAACCTCCTGGAGCGCATATACAGCCCGGCCCTTCAAACACACTCTCTATCTCCCTACATAATCAATGAAGCAAGCAGAACGGTCAAACTCAACGAAGAAGTAATCGACCTTACCTCCAAAGAATTCGATCTGGTAATTTACTTTGTTAAAAATGAAGGCCTTGCACTGTCCCGGGAGCAAATTCTTACAAATATATGGGGCTCCGATTACTTCGGAAGCGATCGCGTAGTCGATGACCTGATTCGGCGGCTGAGGAAAAAGATGCCCCACCTTTGCCTTGAAACCATATACGGATATGGCTATCGAATGGTGAAGCCATGAAAAACCTTCCCCTCTCCTTACAAATCTGGCTGGTCTTTGCCGTAATCACCCTATGTATATCCATATTATTGTGCATTCTGCTGCCCATGACCCTGCGGGACTTTTTCACCAAAGAAATATACGCAACCATCGAAAGTGCTCAAGGGATGATGTTTGACCGCTTCAATGACGAGTTTACCCGGGAAGCATGGCAGTCCGGCAGAGTCTTTGTCTTTCAGCCGCCCCAAGATATGCGTACCGTCAACCATTTCATGGTCATAGAAGAAAGCCAGGCTCTTATATTTCCGGGCTTCCCCATACCTCTGCCGCCGGAAGAACTATTGAACAATCCTCCACTGAATCTATTCAAAGCAAAAGTCAGGCATCCCATGCTTCCACCGGCAGGGCTGCTTGGCAACATACTGGATAAAATAAAAAATCAAACTGAAGACAGCCGAAGGTACAGCGGCCAAGTGGGAGATCGGAAAATGTTTTATGTAGCCAAAAAAGGCAAGGTTATGGGGGATGATGTTTACTTAATCTCATACATGTGGGACACCTACCGAGAGGATTTGGTAACAACCCTTTTCAAGAGACTTGCTACAATAATGGGTCTGGCCTTCGTACTAAGCTGGGTGCCATCCCTAGGCCTATCCCGGTACCTGACAAGCCCACTGGTAACCTTGGAAAAACGGGTGGAAAAACTGGCTGATCGGGACTGGCAAGAACCAATCCAATTACAGCGGGAAGATGAAATAGGCAGGTTGGGAAAATCCGTGGAACAGCTCAGGCAACAACTCCTCCTACAAGACGAAACCCAACAATCCATATTGCAAAACATCTCCCACGAACTTAAAACCCCCGTCATGGTAATCCAAAGCTATATACAGGCCATCAAAGACGGAATATTTCCCAAAGGGGATTTAACCCGAACACTACAAGTAATAGAAGAAGAGTCGGGCAGGCTGCAAAAGCTCATCCAAAACCTACTCTACCTGACAAAACTGGACTATCTTGCAACTCATAAGCCCACCCGGGATAATTTTGAAATGGATATGTTGATAAAGGATGTAGTGGAAAGACTTCGCTGGCACAGAAAAGAATTGGACTGGTCGCTTAAACTCTCACCGGTGAAGATAAGCGGAGATTTGGAACAATGGCGGGTGGTTCTGGAAAATCTGCTGGACAATCAAATACGCTATGCTCACAGTAAAATCGACATTACTCTAGCGCCTGATGACGAGACCACCGCACTTTTACACATATACAACGATGGCCCAAATATAGAGCCTGAAATCATGGAAACACTTTTTCAAAAATATAACAAAGGATATAAAGGCAAATCCGGCCTGGGCCTTGCCATCGTAGATCGTATAATCTCCCTGCACAACGGCAAAATCTGGGCTGAAAATGAAGCAAAAGGCGTCTCCTTCTACCTGAATATTTGAATATTTAGGGACGGAGGAAAATTATTCACCACAAAATCGCACCACGACATCCAACTGTCCCCTTATGTCTTATAGAGGTTTGATAAAAATGATATCTTCCTGAAATTCCAAGATTATCAAAGAAATCCGCTTAATATATTCATCTAAGCAGCCAATGCTCGATATTACATCGGGCTGAGGCTGCTTATTATTTTTGACTTTATTATATAAAAAGAGATATAATTCTCGTGTTTTAATTAATTATATGAGGTCATGTGATTACCTTAAAATTATATTTGGGCTATTGTGTGTGATATATTTAAATACTACAAATTTTGACATATTCCATGTCCAAAAGAAGGAAAAAAGGACTAACTTGTAGTATAATAGAACTATATGGCATATTTAAACAATAAATCTTTTTTAAACTTCTTTACTTACATTACACTGTACAGCGTACTTGACATATAAATCGCGTGTTTTCCGATTTCCTTTTAGCTAGGAACATTTTCAGCTCATTTTGCGACAATTTTTGTGAAAACATACTTAGATTATATTACAGTAACTTTATTTAGTACTTCTATTGTCAAGATCTATATACCTAAAATGCTTTTCAAGCATAATCACTCATACCTAATAATAGTAAAAAGTTGAAGGTTTTCTGTATGTAAAAATATGGAAATGTACATATACAAATGTAATTCATTTATTTTAAAATAAATATTGTGATAAAGGCAAACCATTCGAAAGGATGGGGCGCAAAGCCATGGGTCTAAAGCCTTAAGGTATGATTGCCAGGCTGCCGCAATAAAAAAAGATTTTAACATTAATCGTTAATTATTTTTATTACGGTAGCTGTCTGGCTGCCGTTTTTTCTATGAGAATGACAAATATTTACATACATGAAAGGCTGAAAAGGAGGCAATCCTGTGAATTTAACTGGTATGAGCGATTTGTTGAGTTTTATGAAACAGTACTGGCCCACATTATACCTTCATAGCGCTAGTGTTGCTAATTTTACTTGTAAAATATGTAATTTACTGGGTGTTGACGAAATACACCAGAGTAAAATGATGGAAGGGGCATTTCTTCACGATGTAGGAAAAATGCTGGTCAGCAGGGAAATTATAGAAAAGAAGCTGCCGCTGACGGATAAAGAATGGGAAGAGCTAAAAAAACATACTAAATATGGTGTTACTTTAGTCTCGGATAGAGTTGGGGATGAATCTCTGTTAGAAATAATCCGCTATCACCATGAACGGTGGGATGGCAAGGGATATGAGGGATTGATGGGATCGATAATACCGCTATCCGCACGAATTGTGGCCTTGGCCGATGCTCTGGATGCCATGATTTCCCCGAGAC
>DUNY01000315.1 GCA_012839145.1 Thermoanaerobacterales bacterium | reverse complement strand
CCGTAAACAATAAGGACGAGCTGCTAGACCGGCTGGTGCAGATACTGAAAGATGATATACCCAATGTAATCATCCATGAAGCAGCAAAGGACCTGCAAATCCGAGAAAAAAGCGGTGGTTGTGCAGTGCCGGGGCGATCTGTCTCCATACTTCATACCAGAACCAAGGGTGTTGAAAAACCCTTTTTCGGAGTTTACAGGTTGAAAAATTCCATTCCAATGAAGAATATGGATGGTAAAATAGAAGATGTAGAAACAATACTTATAATGATGTTACCTGAAAATACCAGGTCTGAAGCAGGAGATGTTATGGGAAAGATAAGCGTTGCTCTTCTGGAAAATTCCCACTGGATCCAGCTTTTAAAAAAGGGTTCAAGCACTGAGATTATACAAGAAATAGTTAAAATAACCAGATAAATGGAGGGGTAATATGGCATTTAACTTATTTAGGAAAGACAAGAAGCAAAACAAAGCAGTGGAAGTTTTAACTGAAAACAGCATAATACTAGGAGCTGAGGCCAAGGATAAATACGAAGCTATAGAAATAGTAGGAAATATACTATTGCGAGAGGGAAAAGTTGAGGCTTCATATATAGATGCCATGAAAGCCCGAGAAGATATGCTTACGACCTATATCGGCAATGGTGTGGCAATACCTCATGGAGTAGGAGAAGCTAAAGATAAAATAATAGAAAGCGGTATTTCAGTAGCTCAATTTTCAAAAGGAGTGGACTTTGGTCAGGGTAGCACCGCTTATATAGTCATAGGTATTGCCGGAAAAGATAATGACCATCTGAATATCCTGGCAAATATTGCTGCAGTGTGTGAAGACAAGAACGAGGTTGAAAAACTGATAAAAGCCAAGTCCCGTAGAGAAATATACCAGATGCTCCATGGGGGAGACCAACAATGAAAAAGGCGGTTCATTTCGGTGCCGGCAACATAGGTCGAGGATTTATAGGCTTACTCTTATTCCAGGCAGGGCATGAAATAACATTTGTAGACATTGCTCCCGCCCTAATTGACGCCATTAACCGTCACAAAGAGTATACTGTCAAAACCGTGGGGGATAAACATGAAGAATTTAAAGTAACTGGAATTCGTGGATTGGTATCTTCCCAGAGGAACCAGGTGGCTCATGCCATAGCCCGAGCAGATATAGTTACAACGGCGGTGGGCCCTAGAGTCCTTGGAAAAATTGCATCAATTATAGCCCAAGGCCTTAAACTGAAACTTGCTGAAAACCCAAAACAACCTTTAAATATAATCGCTTGTGAAAACATGGTGGGAGCTTCTGAATTCTTAAAACAAAAGGCATTAGCACACCTTCAACCCCAGGAAGTTTCAGAACTTGAAAACAGTGTAGGATTCCCCAATGCAGCTGTAGATCGGATAGTACCCCCTCAAGGTAACAGCCAAGATTTACTTTCAGTATCCGTTGAACCGTATTTTGAATGGGTTACAGACAAAAATGCTTTTATACAGCCTGTTCCTTCGATTCCAGGCATGAAGACTGTAGATAACCTAAAAGCTTATGTAGAGCGGAAAATATTCACTTTAAATACAGGCCATGCAATATCCGCATACCTTGGT
>DUNY01000112.1 GCA_012839145.1 Thermoanaerobacterales bacterium | reverse complement strand
TTCCATCTGCATCTGTAACGAATATAGGGTCAGGCAGGTTTTCAAATATTTGTGTCAAATATTTATCTGAGCAAGTAGGCCCCCGGCTGTTGCGATTTTTTATGGCCATATTATCACCCCCTCTACCCCAATAATCAGATAATTTCATCTCATATCATTTGTTCGACATGTCTTTGTATTTTCCCTTCTTTGAAAATAATTTTGTACCAAATGTGATACATAATTTATTTTTAAACAAAATATAACCTGCGGTAAGCAGGTATAAGCATATTAATATAAAAAGTTTAATCCGGAACTAAATACAAAAGCTGCTATGGCATAGAATTTGCATATAAATATAGACACATATACTGATTTTTGAGGATATCCGATCACATTTATACTAGCAGTAAATTACCGGAAAGGGTGGGATTACGTGTTATAGCCAGTAATATTAGAATACTAAAACTAAAAATCTTTTAAACAAAAAGGAGATTTTCTGTTCATTTTTTTGTTTAATACATTATTTTTTGAAACAGGGGTGCAAAATGAAAAAAACAGATTATAAGATTATTATTGTGGACCATTCAAGCCTTTTAGGTGTATTAAGATGAGATTAGAGCAAAAAAGGTGGTTAATGCTGGCAGCTACAATGATAGCAAATATATGTATTGGTTCAGGTTATGCGTGGAGTGTCTTTCAGGATCCGCTGATAAGTCTGTATAACTGGTCGCCGGTGCAAACATCTTTAGCCTTTACTTTGATTATGGGGATTTCGGCGTTGCCAATGGTAGTCGTGGGGAAAATACAAGATTATGTACAACCACGACATATAATCTTTACTGGTGGTTTAATATTTGGTCTGGGCACTTTTGCTACAGGTTATATTGCATCACTCCATCAATTATATTTATTGTATGGGGTTGTAGCGGGACTAGGCATGGGGATAGTTTATAGCGGCGGTCTCTCCAATATGATTCGTTTTTTTCCTGATCGGAAAGGCTTATGCTCCGGCCTATTGGCGGCTGGAATGGGTTCCGGTGCACTTGTTATAGCACCGCTGGCGGCAATATTAATCGACAGTTTAGATGTATTGACAACCTTTAAAGCATTAGGGATTTCATTTACAATAATAATTTGTGGGCTTTCTTTCTCAATAGAAACAGCTCCATTAAACTTTAAACCAGATATGTGGGAACCCGTGAATGATAATACTAAAACATCTCCTGTTGATAAGGACTGGAAAGAAATGCTGGGGTCTGCCAGTTTTTACTTTATTGCTGCAATGTTTATACTGGGAACAATTGCCGGTTTGATGGTAATTGGGCATGCTTCTTCAATACTACAGGAATTAGTAGGTCTAACTCCGAAAAAATCTGCAGTTTTAGTTGGGGTTCTATCACTTGCTAATACAACCGGTAGAGTCTTTTGGGGATGGTTATCAGATAGGTTAGGATGTTTTCCTACATGCATTATTTTGTACATAATTGTTAGTGTTTCAATGTTTGGGCTGATTGCTCTGCCACGCAATCAGATCTTTGTTGCGGCAATGATGATGGTAGGACTGTGTTTTGGAGGTTTTATGTCCATGATTGCCTCCTTAACAGCGGAAGTCTATGGCACTAAAAATTTACCTGTAAATTTTGGCATCATGTTTCTAGCCTTTGGGGTAGCAGCCTTTATAGGACCGCGTTTGGCAGCTATTATTAAAGTTGCTAACC
>DUNY01000295.1 GCA_012839145.1 Thermoanaerobacterales bacterium | reverse complement strand
ATTCTGCGGGTACCGTTCCACATGGTGTCATATATGATTGTGATTTGGTTTTCTTGATAATTGGCAGCCCACTCTTGATATTTTTTAACAATTTGTAGGGGGTCTTTTCGCCATATGACACCATGACTGGGGCAAATCATTTCTAATGGAAGGCTTAAGCTTAAAACTTCCTCTATCTTTTTGGCCACCAATTTACTAAATGGTGCTAAGATATTGGCATAATACTTTATGGCTTCCTGATAAACCTCTGCTTGGTCCACTAAATCGTTGAACATATTCTCCGATGCAAAATGCTGTCCAAATGCATCATTGCTGAAAAGAATATTATCCCCTGTAAGATATGAGAACATTGTATCCGGCCAGTGAAGCATGGGGGCTTCGACAAATATCAATTCTTTTTTGCCCAGATTTAGCTTGTCCCCGGTTTTTACAGGTACAAAGTTCCAGTCTTGATGATAATGGCCTTTTAGTGATTTAATACCATTTTTAGTGCAATATATAGGTGTATCGGGAATTTCTCTCATCAAAGCCGGCAGTGCACCGCTGTGGTCTATTTCGCCGTGATTTATTATAATATAGTCTATTTGGTTTAAGTCGATTTCCTTTTTTAAGTTTTCCACAAACTCCTCGGCAAAGGGTTCCCATACTGTGTCTATAAGAGCTACCTTTTCATCCCGAACAAGATAAGAGTTGTAACTTGAACCCCTATGTGTTGATAAGTCCTCACCGTGAAAGGTTCGAAGTTCCCAGTCTATTTTTCCTACCCAAGTTACGTTGTCATTGATTATAAAACTCATTGTATACCTCCTCTTTTTTGTGGAATCATCCTAATATGATAAGCGTTTGATTCTCACTTGCAAAATAGTCGGGTGATTCCCTGGCAGAGAAATAATTCCCGGGGAATTACACCACATTTACTTATATTTAACAGTTTTTTAGGGCTCTTGTCAATTATTGTTATCTATATAATACCACTAGGGCATTTTTCTTATCCTGTGATATTTGGTATAATCAAATTAGAAAAAAGGATTAGGGGTGGCAAAAACAATGAAAAAAACTATGGTAGTGTTAATTATGCTTAGTCTTTTGGCGTTGACACCTGCCTGTCTTGTAAAAGATAAAACAGCAACAGTTACTTTGTATTATACCAATAAGGACAACAGCCAGATCCTTACCGAAACGAGAGAAGTTAAATTATCTCGAGGGCAAACTCTCCCTCAGTTGTCAGTGGAAGAATTGTTAAAAGGCCCTAAGACCGAAGGATTGAAATCCACTATACCGGACAATACCAAGCTCTTAAATATTAAAGTTAAAGATAAAGTTGCAACGGTCAATCTCTCGGGCGATTTCTCAGGCTTTTCCGGAATGATGGCTGAAAGTTTGGCTGTAATTTCCATAGTAAATACGCTGACTGATTTAGAAGGTATAGAAAAGGCTCATATACTTGTAGACGATTATGAACTAATAGCACCCAGCGGCGACCCTTACGGTCCTTTAGCAAGTTACGACATCGAGCAGATAAACCGCGACTTGAATAAACAAACCATTACCCTTTACTTCCCCGATGAACAGGCAATGCATGTAATACCTGAGAAAAGGGACGTGGTTAAAAACGAACCCCTTGAAGTAATTGTAGTAAAGGAATTGATGAAGGGACATGAAACACCTGGACTTACCGAGCCTACCATACCGAAGGAGGCAAAGCTCTTATCGGTGGAGGTTAAAGATGAAGTCGCCTACGTCGATTTTTCCCGTGACCTTATCGAAAAGCACGTAGGCGGCTCAACAGGTGAAATGATGACAATCGCTCCTATAGTAAACTCTTTGACTGAGCTTCCCGGGATAAAGAAAGTTCAGTTTCTCGTAGAAGGCAAAAAGGAAAAAACCCTGGCAGGACATGTTATTTTTGATGAACCTTTTGAGAGAAGCGAGGACTGGATAAAAGAGTAAATAACTAAGTGTGACAGCAAGGACAAACCTGCTGTCACACTTAGTTTTGTCTTAAAAAACCTCTATATAAGAATTAATAAGGTCTATACAACAGTTGTTTGCGTGTAAACAGTATTAGGCTACAGCAAATGCTCCCAGTTGCGCCTGCCGTATGATATCCTGATTATTGTAATCATATCATCCTCTTCTGAAACCACGTAAAATACTATGTAGTTTTCCACTATATTTACTTCAACCATATTCCCAGCACAAAATATGTTGATAGTAAGATAGCAACCAGAGAAATGAAAAATTTATAATAATCCTTGTATAAATCTTGTATTGGTACTTTTAAATACTCGCAGGTAAAAAGTTGACAAAGGTGCAGCGGT
>DUNY01000114.1 GCA_012839145.1 Thermoanaerobacterales bacterium | reverse complement strand
GGCAAGTGGGCATTAGCTTGAGCTGTAGGGAAAAAGTTAAATACATATAATTTTTCATGTTCTGTTCCTACTCTATTTATTCGGCCTACCCTCTGCATTACCTTTGTCGGATTCCAGGGTAAGTCATAATTGACAATGACATTGCTCCTGTGAAGGTTAATTCCTTCGGCAAGGACATCGGTTGTCACTAAAAACTTGATATCATCTTTCTTTTCATATATATAGTTAGGATTGTAATTTGCCTCTATTTCCTGCCTTATTGATCGGGAACTTTGTCCACTGTATACCAGCACCTGTTCGGGATAGTAAAGTTCTAAATATGCTCCTACATACTCGGCGGTTTCAGTGGATTCTGTAAAAATGATAATTTTATTGTTTTTTAACTCGTTCCTTTCTTTTATTTCCCATAAAAACTGTTCTTTTTTTGGGTCTTCTATGATTTCTTCCCATTCGCCCTGGAGTTCTTCCAGCATTTGTAAATCATAATTTAGGGATGGGATAAAATCTCTATTAAATGATTCCACAGGATAATGTTGAACTATTTCAGCTTCTACCAGCTCCATTAGTTTTTCATCGTCACCACTGTCCAGTAAGTCATATACATCAACCTTTTTGCTTATGTAAACTTCTCCGTTTTGGCACATACTGATAAATTTTTTATAAGATTTTATAAATCTATTAAGGGTTTTTTTAAAGGCTTCAAAACTGCTTTCAAGCCTTTTTACCAGAATAGACTTCATGAAACCTGACATATTCCTCTGGGATACAATCAACGAGGCGACTTCTTTCGGAACGTCCTCCAAGTATGTAAGAGGTTGATACCTAGCATAGGTTAAGTTCTTGATAATTTCAATTGTATGATTGAATACGGTTTCCACATCATCACTATATGTATACACGATTTTTTCAGGTGCACCCAGCTCCGGAAACTTTAGCCCTTGTTTTTTCAAATCCTCTTTATAATATTCTATAATCTCTTTGCGTGTCCTTCTTATCATTATATTTCGTAAAACCTGGTCTCTGATAACCTCGGAGTTGGCTCTTAATACTTCTTGATATTCTTTTGTCCCTTTATCTAATTTTCTTAGTTTTTTATCTAATCGATTGAAAAACGCTTCAAGATTTTTATTATTAGGAATAATGCTGCTGTTATTTTTGGGTTGAAATAGATATATCTGATTGGCTATATCACTGGAATAATTATTTTGTGGAGTAGCGGTAACTAAAATAACCTTCTTGTTATAACAAATTTGATGCAATTTTTCAAAACTCTCGGTCTTTTCGTTTCTAAATCTGTGAGCTTCATCGATAAATACATACTTCACATTTTTCATCAAGTCTTCATCTTCCAAAATACTATCCAGTTTTCCTAAAGACTCAACCTTGGCCGATACCTCAAATTGCTGTAAAGTCCTTTCCCAGTAATTTTTGAGCACCGGAGGACAAATTACCAGCTTTCTTCCTCTTAAGTTTTGAGCCAGCATTGCACATATAAATGTCTTTCCAAGACCTACAACATCGGAAATGAACACTCCCCCATAGGCGTTTAGAATCTTTCTTGCCTGTATTACCGCATCAGTCTGGTATTGTAGCCGTAAAAAATCGTCAGGAAGGGTGTCCTCCCAAATTTCATTTTTATCTTCATTTATTTCTTCCTTGAAATATTCATATAAGGTCTTTAAAAACAATTCATAAGGGGTTATATCTTCTCTTATCCAGGTTTTTTCATTTATAGTATCTATGTATTCATCTGTTATATCTATAGACATATCCCATAGTTCTTCAAACTTTTCCAGTGCAAACTGAACATCTCGACTGTCTTTTAGCTCCACATTAAACTCCAAATTATTCACCAGACCGGCTTTGGAAAAATTGCTTGAACCTGTTATAACAGAGCCGAACTGATCCGGCACTTTTCCCATGTCTTTTCGCATTATATAAACCTTTGCATGTATGGGCGCATCAGGATATATCCTCATTTCAAGCTTACCGTTTTGCAGCCATTTGATAAAGGTTTTTACGCCTTTTTCCACTCGGTAACTGTCTTCGGAATTTTGCATTTCTTCGACAATATCCTCGGTAAACTCTTGTTTGACTTCCTTGTGAGAAATATCAAATGACATTTGTTCATTTTCAGCTTGTTGGATGATTTGCACTGTTTTATTGTCTACATTTAATCCGACTAGCACTCTAATCTTTTCAATATCCTTCATGGCCGGGTACATTAGAAAAAATCCACTTGTCCTGAAATACCCAACAAGTATGTCAAAAAATTTGGTGTTAGAGCTTAATATTTTATTAAATCTGTCATAGAGATTTCTCTCCGGTTCATTTGTAAAAAAAGTCAAATCGGTATGTGAGTACATCTTTACCTCCTGTGTAAATTACATTTCATGTATTATGAATGCATTACCCAGTAAAACCGAATAATGCAATAAATACGTCAATTATTCTATTAATCATTATTCTTGATAAAAACCCTTTTTCCTTCACAAAATTCTATATTTTTATTTGTTCTTGTTTATGTAGTTGGATGTGATAATTCATGACTATGACAGTGATAACCAAAGTACCATCCTAATCCTGTCGTTGCAACCCTGCAAAGATACTCACAGAGCTGCCATCCGCTTTTTTTCACTGCTGCAGTTTGTAAATGATCTCGGAGTGAAAACACCAAATAGGCGCCCTTGATATATCAGTTTGAGGGCACCTCATTCAATAAAACCTATTAAAATATCTATCACTTCTTCCATGATATCTTTTGGAGCTTTTTCGTGAAATATTACATTTCTTGCATAAATATCCAATGCTTTTAGTTGTTCACACATTATAACTCCTGTTGTTTTAGTTCTTTCATCCAATTTCACATGTAAAGGAAAATCTCTGTAAGTATTAGTTATAGGGCAAACGATAGCCATGTTGGTAAATTTATTATAAGTTTTATTACTGACAACTAACGCCGGTCTTTTCCCTCTTTGTTCATGTCCTGCTTGTGGGTAAAAGTCTAAAAATACAATATCGCCTTGCCCCGGTATATATCTCATTTAAAATACCTCTTTACCTCTTGGTTTTCCTGTGTTCCATTCACTACAAGTGTAATCTCCTTTATATTCGGCAATTCTTTCTTCCAGTGTTTTATGTTTTTTAATGGGAATAATGACCAGATTGCCATTTTCAACTTTAATTTCCACTTTATCATTTTCTTTGAGTTTGGCCATCTCTAGAATAGCCTTCGGGAGTCTCACAGCTTGGCTGTTTCCCCACTTTTGAATTGTTGTATACATATCATCACCTCATATTTTAGTATATACTATGTATCTACATTCATCAATAATCTGCTTTAATATTTTGCTGTCGTTTTTAGAGTAAAAATCATTAAAAGCAGTTTATGTTGCATCATTCTATAGTTATTGCGTTTACGGAATATATAATATATACTTTAATCGTAAAGGTTTATGTAAACGGAGGATAAAAACCTATGGAAAATGCTTCTGACAGAAAACTATTGGAACTTGTGGTTGCTCAAATTAGTGAGCTTAGTACAGATATGGCGGGAATAAAGACTGAAATGAAATCGGATATGGCGGGAATGAAGACTGAAATGACTGGAATGAAAACAGAAATAGCTGAGATTAGAAAAACTGTGCTTAGAACTGAACATGATCATGGTGAAAAACTTTCAGCTCTTTTTGATGGATACAAGCAAAACAGTGAAAAACTTGATCGGATTGAAAAAGAAGTCACTAGACGTGACGAATTTATAATGAAAAGGATAAAATAATAGAAACCAAGGGTACAGTTCCCTTGGTTTCTCTAACCTTATATAATATGCAATAACTTAATATGTTAAGTGCCCGGTGACATTGGGTTTTTCAGAGTCTTACGGTCATTGGCTTGCATTGGATTTGGCGGGAGTATGTGGGAATCGAACCCACCCCGGAGGTTTTGCCCCCGATACTGATTTTGACGACCAGAGGGCACACCAGCACCCATCTACTCCCAAATAGATTGTAGCAAAGTCAGGGCTTTATTTCAATAGGAACGCTAATTTCATAATATTTGGGCATATAGTAAACTTGATGTCTTAGAATAACTTTGATTTTTTTGCCTGTAGTATAATAATTTGTTTAGAAAAGCCTATTAAATGGCAAGCTTTTTTTACAGATGAAATTCTTAACCCATTTAGTTATGGGTTTTCCCCTTTTTAAGGTATAATGTATCTTGGTGATTATATTATGTGTTATGTTTATATTCTTGAATGTTCGGACAAGACCTTGTACACTGGGTGGACCAATAATCTTGATAAAAGAATGGAGGCCCATCTGCTGGGAAAAGCCTCCAAATATACGAGAGCTAGGCTTCCGGTAAAGTTGGCATATTTTGAAGAACATGATAATAAAATATCCGCCCAAAAAAGGGAGTATGAGATAAAGCGAATGACAAGGACTCGAAAGATTGAACTTATAGAATCTTCCATAACTTAATAACTTAGGTGCCTGACACCATTGGGTTGTCTTTTGGTGAGTTTTATGCTGTCCATGTGTTCCAGTAGAGGAATGGCGTATTTTCTGGTGGTCCCTAGCATCTTTCGGAAGTCTGATGCAGTCAGTTCCCGGTTGGTTTCAAAATGTTTTCTTAGAAGTTGCTTGGCCTGCTTGACCCATTCTTTTGTCATGTATAGTTCTTCATTAAGCTTTATAAGCTTTCTATCACCGGTAAGCATTGATATCATTTGTTTTATGTCTTTTTCCCGATTAGTGGGAAAACTGGAAAGGACTTCATTTATACTCGGCGGAGACCATCCCCCTTCATCATATAATTTAAGGATTTTATCGAAAATACCCTTTTGACTCTCGTTAAGTTTTATTTCAAAACCCTTTCTTTTCACGGTGCTGCCTGAGGTTTCAAAAAGATCCTCATCAATCCATTTGTTTAGGAGATTGTCAAAAAGAGAGGGCTCCATTTTTATTCTGCTGCGAAGCTCTTCCCTAGCTATACCGTCACTTAATGGTTCATTTTTATGATAGTTTTCAATTATTGAGATGGCTCTTTCTGTAAGTCTGCTATAATAGTTGCTATCTACAACTATATCTTCCTCACCTATTTTGAATATTTTCACTCTATCCTGAGAAACCAGAGTTTTTACTGCTGCATTAATTTGGTCTGTGCTTTTGCCTGTATATGGAGCTATTTTTGATATCTGAAGATACTCGTTTGCAAAAAGCTCCAGCAGTCCCTGAATAAATTCATGTAAATCCCCTTCATAGGCATTTTGTAAAACCTGTTGTGCTCTTTTCTGAATACTCTTTTTGATTCTCCGAGGATTCACATAAAGTATCTGCCCACCGCCTATAGTAGTTATGGGAGAATAACTCCTAACTACATACCGGTCTTTATATGCACAAGCAACAGTCTCTTCAAATATAAGCCGGACAAAGGCATTTTCCCCAGGTAATAGCTTGTCCCTGTCAAGAAACGCAATCCTAGCCATAATTTCTTTTGTTCCGGTATGAAACCTTATACGCTCTCTGTTTTTAAGGGGGCCCTTTGCATCATCCAGAAGCTTAAAATATGCTAAGGCTTTAGTTACTGGAATGAGTGTTCCAGGCTTTGCTACCACATCCCCTCTTTCCATATCCTCTACCTTGAGGTCTGTAAGATTAAAAGCTATTCTCTGCCCTCCAAAGGCTTGATTACTAGTTTTGCCGTGTGATTGTATGCTCCTGATTCTGGATCTTTTACCTTTTGGAAATATTTCTACATCATCACCGATGCTTGCAGTACCATAAAGGAGACTGCCGGTAACCACCGTTCCGATGCCGGACATTGTGAATATTCTATCTATGGGCAGCCGAAAAGGTGACTGGTTATCTTTGAGGATTTCTTTACTGCACATTTCATCTATAGCTGCTTTTAAGGTCTCAATCCCTTCACCTGTAATCGATGATACAGGAATTATCGGTGATTTTTCAAGAAATGTTCCCTTTATCTGTTCCCTGACATCTTCTATAACCAATTCCAGCCATTCATCATCAGACTTATCCTTTTTGGTTAAAACCGTAAGGCCTCGCTCAATATTTAGTATTTTTAGTATATTTAGGTGTTCTTTTGTTTGCGGCATAACACCTTCATCAGCAGCCACAATAAAAAGAACCATATCAATACCGCCAACACCGGCCACCATGTTTTTGACAAACCTTTCATGGCCAGGAACATCCACGATACTAACTTCTTGACCTGAGGGCAGAGATAAATGTGCAAATCCAAGGTCAATGGTAATACCTCGTTTTTTTTCTTCTGACAGTCTGTCGGCATCTATACCTGTCAGTGCTTTTATTAGGGTGGTTTTGCCGTGATCTATATGACCTGCCGTCCCAAGAATAATATTGCTCATATTAGCTTTCCCACCATTTCTATTGTTTTCATTATATCTTCATCAGTCATGGTCCGAACATCCAGTAAAAACTTATCCTTTTTTATCCGGCCGATGACCGGAATCGGAACTTCCCTTAACCTCTCGGATATTTTCTGTGCTGATATTTCATTAATTTCCATTGTAACAGCTTTAGTGGGCATTTCATGCCCCGGGAAAGATCCACCCCCGGTTTCGGAAATGTCGTCAATGATTTTAACCTGCCCTTTATCCCCGATTATATCGGTCAAGCCTTTGTGCAGTAACCGAGCTTGTTCTTCCAGGATTTGTAACGATCTTGTCAGCATGTGAATAGTTGGTATTTCATCCCAATAACCGTCTTTATAGAAAAGCAGCACAGCTTCTAGAGCGGCTAGAGTCATTTTATCGACACGGACCGCCCTTGTGAGAGGGTGGGATTTTATTCGTGAAATCAGTTCCCTTTTGCCTACGATAATTCCGGCTTGAGGACCGCCAAGCAGCTTATCACCGCTAAAGGTCACTAAGTCCATTCCTGCCTTCAGTGAATCCGAAACCGTCGGTTCATAAGGAAAACCGTAAGGAGTTAAATCTACCAGTATACCGCTGCCCAAATCCTCCATCACGGGAATTTTATACTTTTTACCCAGTGATGAAAGTTCCGTGTTATTTACATTAGAGGTGAAACCAATAACTTTAAAATTGCTTGTATGTACTTTTAAAAGCATTCCGGTGTCTTCATTTATTGCATTTTCATAATCTCTCAGGTATGTCTTGTTGGTTGTCCCAACCTCCACCAATCGAGCCCCACTTTGGGCCATCACATCGGGAACACGAAAGCTCCCGCCAATCTCCACCAACTGACCACGAGAAATGATTACTTCTTTTCCGGATGCAATGGCTGAAAGGCAGAGCAGTACTGCTGCTGCATTATTGTTGACTACTAATACATCTTCAGCACCTGTAATTTGACATAATAACACTCTAACATGGTCATAGCGTTCCCCTCGCCCGCCTTTTTTTATATCATATTCCAGGTTGGAGTAGCTGCCGGCGATTTTTAGAATCCTGTCAAGGGCTGTCTGGGGTAGAGGGGCTCTGCCCAGGTTGGTATGAAGCACCACACCGGTGGCATTTATAATAGGCCGTAATGTATATGGAGATGACGATAGTTTTTCCATAGTATATGACATAATCTGCCGCATTAAATCTTTTGCATCAGTTTCTATATAGTCACTCTTTTTAAGCTCTTTAACTAAATTCTGTCTGACAATATCAATACTTTCTCTTATTGCATCTGTTACTCTATTGCGCCCTTTTTTTTCGCACAATAAACTAATTTCAGGTTGGTTAAGAAGTTCTGCAACTTTTGGCAGTTTCCTCATAACCTGATTTTTTTCCAAAACAAGACCTCCTCATGATTCTTCAAGGATAATTTTATGCTCTGAAAGCTCCCTTACTTCGCCGATAATTGCCGCGTCTTCCACACCCTTTTGTCTAAGCAACTCAAGCAGAACTAATGCCTTATCAGTATCAACCGAGATCAAAAGCCCACCAGACGTCTGAGGATCAAAGGCCAAATCTGAAATAGATTCCGGAACATCTTTGCTGATTTTGACTTCATTTACTAAGTACTTTTTATTGTGGTACATTCCCCCTGGCAAAATGCCCATGGAGGCCAGTTCCTCCACTTGCGGCAGTAACGGCAAAGCTCTGGCATTTATCCTCATGGTCACATTTGAAGCTTGTGCCATTTCATAAGCATGGCCAAGCAGACCGAAACCGGTAATATCGGTGATTGCATTGACGCCGATTTCCATACAAGCTTCTGATGCTACTTTATTCAGTGCGCTCATTACACTGACGACCTTTTTTTCTCCTTCAACATCAAGCATACCTGCTTTCAGAGCTGTAGTAGCAACACCTGTACCTAGGGGTTTTGTTAAAATTAATGCATCTTTCGGCTTTGCTTTTGCATTTGTCATTACCTGATTAGGTGATACTTCTCCTACAACCGAGAGACCGTATATGGGTTCCGAGCTTTTTATGGAATGACCTCCTGCAGTCACAGCCCCGGCCTCATTTACCTTGTCAAAACCGCCTTTCAATACTTTAGGAAGTACGTCCTCCACCAGTTTTTCGGGAAAAGCTACTACATTTAATGCAATTATGGGTATGCCTCCCATGGCATATATGTCACTTAATGCGTTAGCTGCTGCAATCTGTCCGAAAGAATAAGGATCATCCACTACCGGAGTGAAAAAGTCCAATGTGAGTATTAAAGCTCTTTTATCATCGAATTTATATACTGCTGCATCATCTGATGTGGTAAGACTTACCAATAGGTTCTCATTGACTGATACCGGTAATTGTCGCAGTACCTGCGACAGGACCTGTGGCCCGATTTTAGCAGCTCATCCGGCACTGTCTGTAAGTTGAGTAAGTTTGATTTTTTCCAAGAAAGCCACCTCCTTATCGCACTTTGATTTTATCTTTGATTTGTTCAAATTTTTTATCTCCTATTCCTGACACATTTTTTATGTCATCTATGGTCTTAAATGAACCATTGGCTTTTCTGTAATCTAAGATTTTCTGTGCTGTCACGGAGCCAATGCCGGGTAATTGAGTTAATTCAGTTTCACCGGCTGTATTAATATCTATTTTACCGTCACTTTTGGAACTTACACCCACCGTAGCCCCATAGGAAGGGCTTTCTGCATCAGATTGTTCAGAGGTTTCCCCTATCTTTGGAACATATAATTTATCCTCATCATGCAGTTTCTGAGCCAGATTCAGTCGTAAAATATCAGCTTCCGGAAGATGACCTCCGGCTACTTCTATGGCATCCTTTACTCTTTTTCCTTCTTCCAAGGTATATACTCCGGGGTTTTTTACTGCACCGGCAACATGAATCACTATTTCCTCGGTCTCCACGACAGGAGCCGTCACCGGAATCGCTGGCTCTTCCTGCAGCTTAAAAGCTATTTCAGGTGACTCTCTGAAAAAGGCATAATATGTAATGGCACCAATAGAAATGAATAACACCAGTAAAATACCTAAGAGTATTTTTTCCCTTTTACTGAAATCAAACACTTCCATCACTCCTCGGTTGTCTTATACTACAATTCCCATTATCTCATATACCCTTTTTATGTCCAAGTTTTCCCTAACTACATCTGCCCAGCGGTCGTATTCGGCTTCTTTAAATTTTTTAAAATCAAAATGTTTAGTGTTAATTATGTTAGCATTTTCATCATCCTTGGAATTCCTTAAATAATTCACAAATCTTACTGAGAAATCTGCATTTTCGAAGATTCCGTGTATGAAAGTACCCATAACCTGCCCTGTTCTTGATATAATTCCGTCAAAGGCATTATCTGAGTTGTCGTGGATTTTTATAAATTTATCTTCTTCGCCGTGCAACATAACATCACCGGAGTATATGCGATAACCTTCTACTTCTGCTCCGCATAACACATCAGCTAAACCGGGCAAGCCACCTGAAACTACCCCTGATACCCGGGCTGAATCCAACTGTCGTAATGTGACATGTATGTTAAGAAGGTCTAAGCCTTTTATGGTTTCCTTTGTTTCATTATTCGATGAATAGCTGAGAGTTTTCCCTAAAAGTGGATAGCTGCTGCCTATGCCCAAAATCACCGCACCCTTTTCAGAAAGGGCTTGGATCTCGTTATCCCAACCTCTGGACCTTATAAATTCCATGCTTTCCTTAGGGTTTTCAGATCCGGGAATTATTACCAGGTCAGCATAACCGATGTTTTCTCGGGATACATATGACAGCTTTATACCCGAAAATTCTCCCAAGGGTACAAAGTCGGTAAAGTTGGTGATTCTAGGTAGGCTCAAAACCTTTACCACTAATTTGCCCTCTTCATCTATGTGTTCAGTGTCAATTTTATACTTTTGAAAAAGCCTCTCTCTCTCTGTCTGAGGGGAATCTTCCTCATCTATATATATATCCGTATATGGAACGACCCCGAGCACTGGCCTTTTTATTATGTCCTCCAGCATTTCAAGACCGGGCTCCAAAAGCTTTAAATCCCCCCGAAACTTGTTAATTATAACGGCTTTGATCCGAGATTTTTCGTCATCGTTTAATAAAAGCAGCGTCCCCGCCAAAGATGCAAAAACTCCGCCCCTATCAATGTCTCCCACCAGGACCACCGGAGCATCTACTAGTTCGGCCATGCCCATGTTCACAATGTCTCTTTCTCTAAGATTTATTTCCGCAGGACTCCCCGCTCCTTCGATGACAATTATGTCATTATTCCTAGCAAGTTTGTCGTAGCTGTCTTTAACCAAATTTATCAGTTTAAGCTTGTATTCATGATAGTCCATTGCTGAAAGGCTGCCGAAAGGTTTACCATTAACTATCACCTGACTGTTCTTGTCCGAATGGGGTTTTAAAAGCACAGGATTCATCAGGACCGTCGGCTCCATGCCGCACGCTTCGGCCTGGGTGGCCTGGGCTCTGCCCATTTCCAGTCCGTCCCGGGTTATAAAGGAGTTTAGTGCCATGTTTTGAGATTTAAAGGGTGCTACTTTGAAACCGTCCTGTTTGAAAACCCTGCAGAGACCGGTAACCAGCCGGCTTTTTCCCACGGAAGACCCGGTTCCTTGAATCATTATGCAGCGGGCCGTCATTGGAGAAAACCTCGTAGTATGACATCTTCGGCTTCTTCTTCAGTCAGGCCTAAAGTCATTAATTTTAAAAGCTGTTCTTCTGCTATTCTGCCGATAGCAGCTTCATGGGTCAATTGAGCATCCGGATGTTCTGCGGTTATGGCTGGAGTGGAACTAATTTTGCCCTGTTCCATTATGATGGAGTCGCATTCAACATGGCCTTTGCTGTTGGCCCTAGCAATTACTACAGGCGTGAAAACCTGTTTTGAGGTATCCTTTGCTACTGAACGGGAAATCACTTGAGCATTGGCTCCTTTACCGTTTAGCTCTATGGTCATATCAGAAACGGCCTCCTGATTTCCGTGAGTTAAGAGTCGTTCGGTCACAATAAGACTGGCTCCTTCGGCAAGTTTAGCCTTGGTGTCTCTGACTGTATTATCAACGCCTTTTATCTGCACTAATTCCATTTCGGCCATGGAGTTTTCCTCCATTATAAGAAGAGTCTGAGGATTTAGTACTCTTGTCCCGCTTCCTTCGCCCTCGCCGTAATGTTTTTCTATATATCGCATGCGAGCACCTTTTTTCACGATTATCTCATGGATACCGTCATGTTGGGATTTTTCCGAACCGGAATTGTGAATTCCGCAACCGGCTACAACAGTTACATCGGCCCCTTCACCTATTATAATTGTGTTATATACTACATCAATAACTCCGGACATTGTTATCATTACCGGAATGTGTACCGCTTCATTTTTGGTGCCTGGAGCAACTATTACATCAATACCAGGTTTGTCCGATTTAGGTCGAACTTCAATATTAGCAGTGGAATGGCGTAGAACTCCTTCGCCGTTTTTTCTGATGTTGACAGCTCCAGACGGTATTTTGTGTAAATCAGCAACGTTTTTTAAAAGTTCATTCTCAATAGCATTCAATTTCATCATCATTACCTCCGCAGTTTGCTTGCCAGCAGCATCTTGATTCCTTCTGTATCAATGGCAATACTTTCTCCCTGGGACCTCTTTCGGTTATCTTTCCATCAGCTAAGAGAATTATTTCGTCTGCCAAAGACAGAACTCTCTCATGATGGGTGATAACGATACTTATTACATTACCTTTTTTATGATAGTTTCTGATCAGCTGCAAAAGACTTTCAAAACTCCATAAATCCACACCGGCCTCCGGTTCATCATACATTACTACCTTAGACGGTCTGGAAAGGACCGTGGCCAGCTCGATTCTCTTCATCTCACCACCGGAAAGGCTTGTATCACATTCCCTGTCAAGGTAATCCTGAGGACACAAGCCTACAGCCCGTAGTCGTGCCCTTAATGAATTGTTATCAGCTGATATTTTCAAAAGTTCTTCGATCTTCATGCCCTTAAACCTGGGCGGATTTTGAAAAGCGTAACTAATGCCTGCCTTGGCACGTTCTGTTATGCTTAGATTCGTTATATCTAAGCCGTCAAAGAAAATTTTTCCTTTGTTGTTTTTGTAAATACCCATAATTACCTTGGCTAGAGAAGTCTTGCCACCACCGTTAGGACCGGTCAAGGCGTAGAACTTATTATCTTCAAGCTCCAAGTCTATGCCCTTTAATATTGAAAAGTCTTCATGACCGTTTGATACGTTAAGGTCAACAGATTCCAATTTTAACATGATTTTCAACCTCTTTTCAGATATATGATTTTTTTAACATGGAATATAATAATAATCATGCTGTAAAATCAATTTTGAAGAAAAAATATCCATATATTGTTCTACACAATATTATTTTACCTTACTTTATAACTCAAAACAATATTACAGGACTATACTTGTCAGAGATTTAAAAGAGTAGTAGCAATATAAAAATATACCATCAAAGCTACGGCATCTACTATAGTAGTTATTAACGGGCCTGCCATGATTGCAGGGTCTACTTCAAACCTCTTGGCGATTATCGGCAGTACACCACCTACAACTTTTGCAAGAAGTATTGTTACAAACAGGCTAACACATACTGCAACTGAAATCAAAAAACTTACCTTTTCCAAAAAATATAGTCTCAGAAAGTTAACTAAGGTTAAAACTGCTCCTACAATAATCCCAACTAAAAATTCTTTAATTATTATTTTGCCAGTATCTTTGATGTCAATTTCGCCTAATGCAATGCCCCTAATAACAAGAGTTGAGGACTGGGAACCAGCATTACCTCCAGTATCCATCAGCATCGGTATAAATGCTGCCAATAAAACTGCCGATTGCAAAACATCTTCGTACTGTTTTATAATGTTCCCGGTAAAAGTAGCTGAAATCATTAATATCAATAGCCATGTCACTCTATGTTTTGATAGGGTCAAAATACTGGTTTTTAAGTATTCCTCTTCAGTAGGTTCTATTCCTGCCATCCGCTGGAAGTCTTCAGTAGCTTCCTCTTCAATTATATCCAAGATGTCGTCAATTGTTATTATTCCTACCAAACGATTTTCCCTATCCACTACAGGCATTGAAATAAGATCATATTTCTTAAATTTAGTAGCAACATCTTCCTGATCTTCAAAAGTATGAGTATATATGATGTTTCGATCCATTATTTCTTCTACTAATGCATCATGTTCACTTAAAACGAGCCTCCTCAAGGGAACAATACCTTCAAGTCGACGGTTATTGTCTATTACATAACAGGTATCTATTGTTTCTTTATCTATACCGGTCATTTTAACATGTTCCAAGGCTTGTTCTACATTCA
This sequence comes from Thermoanaerobacterales bacterium, assembly GCA_012839145.1. Classification (GTDB taxonomy): domain Bacteria; phylum Bacillota; class Thermosediminibacteria; order Thermosediminibacterales; family Tepidanaerobacteraceae; genus DUNY01. The sequence continues at coordinate 2,869 of DUNY01000114.1, read as the reverse complement.
TTTCCTTTTTAAGATCTACATATTCAATGGTCATGATGCTCCCCGAAGAATATTCCGGATAGCTTAAAAATTGGTTTAATAGTTTTCTTGTATTATAATCGGTATTTCTCAATACTTTTTTTACAAAATTCGCAGGCATTTCTTCTAAGAAATCAACGGTATCATCGATTAAAAGTTTATTGAGAATTAACTGAATTTCTTTATCAGTAATATTTTCTGCGATATATTTTTGCTGTTCCCGAGACATATAAGAAAATACTTCAGCTCCAAAGTCCTTGGGTAGTATTCGGAAAACTACCAGGGATTTTTTTCTCGGTATTTCCTCCAAAAAATATGCTACATCAACCACATTTTTTTGTGTCAATCGGGAGCGCGCTTCTTTATAGCGATTATTTTCTATGAGCTTCAATATTACTTTCAATTTAATTCCTCCTTGGTATTTTTCGTTAAACTTTCACCTCCTTTTTAATGGTTTAAGGCATGTAAATATTATATTACTTTAACTGTTAAGTCAATCATCCTCTATAAAAAAGAGCCCAACTGAATTATTCAGCTAAGCTCCATAAACATAGAATAATAAGTTCCTTACTTTACCACTATATTTACCAGTTTCTTTGGCACGGTAATCACCTTTACTATTTTCTTACCCTCTAGAAAAGATACGAGCTTTTCTTGTTTCAGTGCTGCCTCTCGCATTTCATCTTCATTAGCTTCAGCGGAGATGTTCATTTTATCCCGTACTTTTCCGTTGACTTGCACCACTATTTCTATCTCATCTTGCACAAGAGCCTCCACATCATATTTGGGCCAGGGCATCATGTGGATACTCTTTTTATGACCCAAATCATGCCATAGCTCCTCCGTTATGTGAGGGGCAAAGGGAGCGAGCAGCAAAAGGAGATTATCTAAAGCTTCTTTTATTACAACCTTGGAAACGCCGCTGTCTTTATGAGCGTTCAATCCGTTTACCATTTCCATAATGGCACTAATAGCTGTATTAAAGTTAAACCTTTCACTGACATCTTCTGTTACTTTCTTAATGGTCTTATGGATAAGCCGCCGTATGTCTCGGTCATATTTCTCTACCCTTTCCCCATCACTTAATTTGTGGGATAGTTCTTGCACCAGCCGAAATACCTTTTGGAGAAATCTATAGCATCCTTCCACGCCTTGGTCACTCCACTCCAGATCTCTTTCCGGTGGAGCGGCAAAAAGGATGAACAGTCTGGCGGTGTCGGCTCCGTATTTCTCTATAATTTCTCCAGGACTCACAGTATTTCCAAGAGATTTTGACATCTTTACTCCATCTTTTAATACCATTCCCTGGGTAAGCAGGTTCTCAAAAGGCTCATCAGCTTCAACTAGGCCTGCATCACGGGTGACTTTATGGAAAAACCTAGAGTACATCAGATGCAGTATAGCATGTTCCACACCGCCAATATATTGGTCTACGGGCATCCAGTAATTGACCTTTTGCTTGTCAAAAGCAGACTTTTCATTCCTGGCATCGGTATACCTGTAAAAGTACCATGAAGAACACATAAAAGTATCCATAGTGTCCGTTTCTCTTTGAGCCGGTCCATGACATTTGGGGCAGGTTGTGTGTAAGAATTCATGACATTCCTGTAATGGCGAAGTGCCTCTTGGGTTAAATTCCACATCTTCCGGCAAAAGTACAGGCAAATCATGTTCAGGCACAGGAACTACGCCGCATTTATCGCAATAAACCATCGGTATTGGAGCACCCCAGTATCTCTGTCGGGAAATCAGCCAGTCTCTAAGTTTAAAGTTTACTTTGAACTCTCCGATACCTGCATCACTCATGTATTGACCAATGGATGTGATTGCCTCCAGGTTGTTCAAACCGTTAAACCGATCGGAGTTTACCAAGATGCCCTCATCTACAAAGGCCTCCGTCATTTCATCAGAATTCAGGAGCTGTTCTTCCGGAGAAATAACCACTTTTATAGGTAAGTCATATTTTTTTGCAAATTCAAAGTCCCGCTGGTCATGGGCGGGAACCCCCATAACCGCTCCGGTGCCATAACCCATCAATACATAGTTTGCTATCCAAATAGGTACTTTTTCGTCATTCATTGGGTTTATAGCATAAGCTCCGATAAACATACCTTCCTTTTCAGTCTCAGTGGAGGTTCTGTCTATTTCATTGTATTTTCCCATCTTGTTTTTAAAGCTTTTAACAGCACTTTCGTACTCGGTTCCTGCCGAAAGAGTATCCACCAATGGATGTTCCGGCGCCAAAACCATATATGAAACCCCATACACCGTATCCGGTCTGGTAGTAAATACCGGTATTTTGTCACCGGTTTTCTCGGCTGTAAAGGAAAACTCCACACCTTCACTTCTGCCGATCCAATTTTGCTGCATAGCTTTAACTTTATCAGGCCAGCCTGGTAGTTTTTCTAAATCATTTAAAAGCTCATCGGCATAATCAGTTATCTTAAAGAACCACTGCTCAAGTTCTTTTTTAATAACTTCCGATTTGCAACGCTCACATGCTCCATTAACTACCTGTTCATTGGCCAAAACCGTTGCACAGGACGGGCACCAGTTTACAACAGCTTTTTTACGATATGCTAAGCCCCTATTGTATAATAGTAAAAAGAACCATTGAGTCCATTTATAATATTCGGGATGACATGTGGCCACTTCTCTATCCCAATCATAACTCAAGCCTAGCTGCTTTAACTGTGATCTCATGTTGGCAATATTACTCCAGGTCCATTTGTAAGGGTGAACACCGTGCTGTATAGCAGCATTTTCCGCTGGAAGGCCAAAGCCGTCCCAACCCATGGGATAGAGTACATTAAAGCCGTTCATTCTTTTAAATCTTGCAACCACATCCCCT
>DUNY01000130.1 GCA_012839145.1 Thermoanaerobacterales bacterium | reverse complement strand
CCAGCATTAACCACCTTTTTTGCTCTAATCTCATCTTAATACACCTAAAAGGCTTGAATGGTCCACAATAATAATCTTATAATCTGTTTTTTTCATTTTGCACCCCTGTTTCAAAAAGTAATGTATAAAACAAAAAAATGAACAGAAAATCTCCTTTTTGTTTAAATTTTTTAGTTTTAGTGTTCTAATGTTAATGGCTATAACACGTAATCCCACCCTTTCTGGTAATTTACTGCTAGTATAAATGTGATGGGGTATCCTCATAAACCAGTATATCTGTTTATCTTTATATGCAAATTTTATGCCATAGTAGGTTTTGTATTCGATTTCAGGATTAAACTTTTTATATTAATATGCTTTATATCTGCTTACCGCAGGTTGTATTTTGTTTAAAAATAAATTATGTATCATCTTTGATACAAAATATGATTTCAGAGAAGGGAAAAAGCTAAGACACGTCGAACAAATGTTATGAGATAAAATTATCTGATTATATAGACAGGGGAGGTGATAACATGACCGTTAAAAAATTCAACAGCCGGAACTCTACATGTTCAGATCAATACTTAGTACAAATATTTGAAAACCTGCCTGACCCTATATTCGTTACAGATGCAGATGGAAATGTATTATTGTCTAATTCAACAACTGCTTATTCAATGGATATGTCTCTGGGACAGCTTCTAAAATCAAACCTCAATGAACTTGTGGAAAAAGGTTACTATAATTTTTCCCATGCATTGGAAACTGTAAAGACTAAAAAAGAAATTAGGGGTGAAATAATAACCAATTTGGGCATGACTTACAGCACAAAAAGCACTCCGATACTTGATGAATATGGGAATGTCACATTAGTTGTTACATGTGGAAAGCAAAAGGACAAAAACTCAGATAAAGCCAAGGGAATCGATGAGCAACGGAAAAGAGAAATTGATTACTTGCGCAGTTACGTTTTTAATGAAGAATCAGTAATTGCAGAAAGCAGAGTAATGCAAAAAACACTGCTCACTGCTCATGCCGTAGCACAAACCGACAGTAATGTATTGTTATACGGAGAAACGGGAACGGGTAAAGAAGTATTGGCAAAATATGTGCACAGACACAGCAAACGTGCTGATGGACCTTTTATTGTAGTTAACTGTGCCACTTTACCGGAAAATTTGGTTGAGTCAGAACTTTTTGGCTACAAAAAGGGGGCTTTTACCGGTGCCCTAAATAGTGGAAAGGTCGGTTTATTTGAAGCAGCTAACGGAGGAACTTTATTTTTGGACGAAATCGCAGAATTGCCGTTAGCACAACAAGCCGCATTGCTTAGAGTTCTTGAAACAAAGACAGTGCGCAGAATCGGCAGTAATGTAGAGTATAAAACAGACTTTCGACTGGTAGCAGCAACAAATAAAGATTTAAAAAAGTTAGTGAGTAATGGAACCTTTCGCCATGATTTATACTATCGAATCAATATAGTTCCAATTACCATCCCACCTCTCAGGGAAAGGCCGGAAGATATCTTGGCTCTGTCACAACATTTTATTGATTATTTTAATGCAAAATATAGCAGCGAATTTAAGTTAGATGCCAAAACCACAAAATCTTTCCAGCAATATGACTGGCCGGGCAATGTTCGAGAACTGCGAAATATCATAGAAAGAAATGTAATTATTAATTTAAGCAAATATAACGAAGATACTCTTTCCGTTATTCCTGATATTCCCGATAAAGATTTATTGCAATATGATTATTTTAAACTGCTAGGTCTTAGTGGGTCTTTAAAAGATGTAGTAAAAAAAGTTGAGGAATCATACATTCGTTATATTCTGAAAAAAACCGGCGGTAAAAAGGGTGAAGCCGCCAAGAAACTGGGTATACACCGTACCATCCTATATCGCAAACTAAAGGAATTTGACAGAGCTAATGAGACTGAGTCAAAATCTAAAAGCCGGTGAAATAAAAATCACCGGCTTTTTTCACTGTTAGTTAGGCCCAAATATCCTTCGACACACGGGTTTTATATCTGCTGAAAATGGTTTTAGAGCTTGTGTTTTCATGGTTTGTTTATTTCGCTTTTTATTTGATAATGTTTTTAAGCTCCCCCCAGGTTGGTTGGAATAATCTGCTGTCCATTGTTTTTATAGAAGGAGATATATTCGGTCTGAAGTCCATATGCTGCAATACATCTTTATCTAGATCAATTCCGGGAGCAATTTCAATCAATGTGACCTCACCATCCTCTAAGGAAAATACTGCCCGCTCCGTTATATACCTTACCTGCTGGTTGTTTTTATATGCGTAACGGCCACTGAAAGTCACTTGTTCTACATGCTCTCGGAATTTTTTCCGTTTCCCTTCTTTAACAATAACTAATTTACCGTCTTCTACTTTCGTCTCACTGCCAACGGTGAAGTTTCCAACATAAACGACTTTCTTTGCACTCTGGGTGATGTTTATAAATCCACCGGGGCCCGTTACACTCCCTCCAAATTTGCTGACATTTACATTGCCGTACTGGTCAACCTCTGCTAATCCTAAAAATGCAACATCCAATCCTCCACCGTCATAAAAATCAAACATGGAACCGTGATGAATCATTGCTTCAGCATTGTAAGTATTACCGAAATGGGGTGGGGGTGCAGGAACACCGCCAAAAGCTCCTGCTTCTGTGGTTAGGATTATAAGCTCACTGATGCCTTCTTCCGCAGCGACGGTGGCAACATCAGCAGGCAGACCATACCCTAGATTCACTATGGCATTGCGCACCAGCTCCATATTAGCACGTCTTGCAATAACTTTGCGGTCGCTTAGGGGTAGTTTGGGGACTGCCTCCAAAGGTATTTTAATATCCCCTGAAAATGAAGGATCAAAGTATAGGCCTTCAGTCTGCCAACAGGCCTCCTTTTTGGTTGCTACAACAATGTAGTCTACTAATGCACCTGGCACTTTGACTTTTTTAGGGTGAAGAGTTCCTGCTTTGGCCAGATACTCTACCTGTATTATTACTATGCCTCCGGTATTTTTAGTGGCTTGGGCTATTGGCAATGATTCATAAAGCCAACCTTCATTACACATGGTCATGTTTCCGTTCTCATCTGCGGTAGTACCGCGAATCAACGCTACATCCACAGGGAATGACTTATAAAAAAGGTACTCCTCACCCTCAAATTCTACAATCTTTACCAGATCTTCCGTAGTAACTGAATTCATTTTTCCACCCTCCAGGCGTGGATCAACAAAGGTACCCAGACCTACTTTTGTAATTAGACCAGGACGGTGGGCGGCAATTTCTCTCCATAAGTTGACGATAACACCTTGGGGCAAGCAGTGAGCGGAAATTTTGTTCTCTCTCATTAACTTATTCATGTTTTTTGAGGAACCGATGTGCGCACCTGCCCATTTTTTTACAAGTCCCTCATGCCCTAGGCGGTTAACACCCCGCTCTTTCCAATCACCGGTGGCACAACCCTGTTTAATGCTTATGTCCCGTGGATGACCAGTTTCAAAAAAACGTTTTTCAATGGCTTGAGCTACTTCTTCTGGCCATCCGCCCAAACCCATTGCACCTATTGCTACGGTACTGCCATCTTTAATCAATGCGGCAGCTTCTTTAGCGGTAATTATTTTTGACATACATCTCACCTCTTTTTCTGAATTTTTTTAATATTACTTATCCCAAAAGTTGCAGTAAAGAACACCTAATCCAAGCATCTTTTTAAGATTTTACCTGAGCCTGACCTTTTAAAAGCGGTTCTGAAAATTATGTCTCTTGGACATTTATACTTTGCTAATCTCTTTTGACAGAAACTAAGAACTGATTTCTGCTCCAGTGAAGCTTTATCCTTAAGAATAACATAACCCACAGGAATTTCACCAAGATCAGTATCCGGTCTTCCTATAACTACTGCATCCTCAATATCAGGATGGCTAAGTAAAACTTCTTCGACTTCCCAGGGATATATATTATAACCGCCTGAAACAATCACATCCTTTTTACGACCGACAATATATAGATTTCCTTGTTTATCTTGTCGGGCCAAGTCTCCACTTTTATACCATCCTTCTGATGTGAAAGCTTCTTTTGTCTCTTCGGGCATTTTCCAATAACCTAAGAAAATTCCCGGCCCTTTAACTACTAATTCTCCAATTTCGCCTACAGGCACTTCATTTCCTTGATCATCAAGGAGCTTGACTGAATAACCATGAGCAGGTGCTCCCACGGAACCGGTTATATAGTGCCTTAGCCGTGTATATGTAATAGTAGAACTTGCCTCCGTGCAACCATAGGTATCAAACATGTCAACATTAAATGTATCCTTAATTTCTTTCACAAGTTCAAGGCTTATATTTGTCGCCGCTGTACCTGCTACTCTCCATGAACTTATATCATAGTTCCTTTCCCTGTATTGATTTAGCATATAACGCAGCATTGTAGGAACTGTAGAAATATGTGTGACTCTATATTTTTCAACAGCTTGTAATGCTAATTTGGGCGAAGAACGCGGTATTGTTACGGCACAGGCGCCTACACTTAAAGGCCCTAAAACAACCTGAAAAAAATATACATGGCAAAAAGGAGATACTCCTAAGACTCTATCCTGGTCATTTAGTCCCAATAAGTAGTGACCGTTTATTTTGGCGTTAGCAGCTATGTTGTTATGGGAAAGAATAACCCCTTTCATACGGCCGGTTGTTCCTGATGTAAAGTGAATTGCCGCCGGTTGATCATCTTCCAGTTCCACCTTGGGAACGGTCCCATTTTCATTTAACAAATCTTCGAACTTAACATCTATCAGGTTTTCTTCGTCATGCTGACCGACCCCGATAGTTGTGATTAAGTTGGGAACATCTTTGCGAATGGGTTTTACTTCCTGATTGAGTTCTTTATTTGCTCCGATGATTACCTTAGCTTCGGAACTTTGCAAAATACGTTTTATTTCGCATCTTTTTAATTGAATATTAAAAGGAACAGCTATTGCACCGAGTCTTAATATGGCAAGATATGCGATAATAAATTCTACACCATTGTTTAGATATAATGCTACACGATCCCCAGCTCCAACGCCTATTGACATTAAACCATATGCTGCGGCGTTTACTTTATGCCACAAATCACCGTAATTTAGGCACCTATTATTATTACAATCTATAACTGCCGGTGATTTAGCAAATAATTGAGCATTCTCTTCAAGTATGTTAATAATATTCATGTATTTGCCTCCCGCAGTCTAAATGTAAAACCTTGTATAATGCATGCCCCTGGCTCACACAAGGTAGCACTATCCTTTTTATTGGACTTCATTCCCACCTGCTTCCATAAAGTTTTAATATTTTTCCAATCAATAGGTTCTTTACTGCGGCTTAAAGGGTTCCCTCTGCTAATAAAGGTAATCCCACTCTAACATGTTACTTTTTGCTGGCTACAGCTTGTTTCAGGTTACTGATTGGATTCTCTTATATCAATATACAAAGCAATAAGCGTGCCAGCTAGACGAAAACCTAATAAAATTAATTTCATAGTGATTATACAAAAGTAAGGTAAATGGTTGTTTTTGTAGGGAGGCGGCAAGCACATGACATTGCTATATGGTGTAAGTTACAGAGTTTCTTTCTTGTAACTGATAATTATATTGTTTAGAATCCCAATTAGCTATAACTAAAGCTATTATTTTATTATTTATTATGATGCTATTTTGCTACACATTTCTTATTGTTTCAGCAATTTTTAATAAAAATATGTACAAAAATTGCTACGTCTTATACTTTTTATCGGAATTGAAGTAATAAAGAGGCTCATCATTTTTCTTTGATGAGCCAACCCTTCCATCCCGACCAAAATCACTAACTGATAATCTCTCTCTATTAGTATTTACGAGGTTCGCATTTAATGGGGTATTAAAATCCAGTAGTTATTCAAATCTTGTATGTCTATTTGAAGCAATGTTTTCTTATGAATTGATTCCTGCTTACAGATGACCTCAGTCTGAAAAGTCTGCCTTCATATGAGTAATTGCCTTTTCTAAGCAAACTTCGATTAAGTATTAATTGTCCTCTGTTCCGTCTTTTTAGCGTTTTTTGAGATACCCCAAATTAGTGCTATTACTCCCATTATTGCAAACTGTATAGCCCCGACTATAAAAGCATAGGTATTGACATTATTACTCATTGCAGCTGCTATTGGGGTTATGATATATGGGCATAGGAAAGAACCTAGATTCTGTCCGGCTGTCACAATGGAAATAGCCATGGGGATAGATGCCGGACTCACAGACGAGGATGTTCCATCCATGATGCTGGCAAAAACTATAGTGGTTGTAAAACCAAATATCAGACTTCCTAAATAAACCATGGCCATATTTGTCGCAAAAGCGATCATCAAAAATGCTATTACTCCTGTAAATAATCCTACAGCGAGACTTGCCTTTCTAGCGACCTGAGCCAAATTCCCGAAGAAAAAGCCCATTAAAAATCCACCGATAGCAAAAGCCATCGTTGCTGTGCCGGCATCAGCAGCAGTTCCTAGGTTTTTTTCCATTATCACAAAAGCTAGGTATGTAGCCAAAGTCAAGCCGCTTATAAAGTAAACGAACATGGTAAGCGCCCATCCATAAGCTCCTGAAATGTCAATTTTTTCAGCAGTCCCACCTTCAGCTGCTCTCATGGGCTTTATATCTGGCAAAAAAGCTGCAACACATACAAGAGAAATAATGGCGATTAGATGCACATAAAATGTCATATTCCAGCCCATCATTGCCAGATATCCGCTGACGAAAACCATTACCGCACAACCTAACATCTGGGCTGAAGATAGCTGTCCCATAACTTTTGCTCGTTCTTCACCTTCAAAGTTTGCTGCAACCATAGATGAAGATAACACTTGGGCCGCTGCCACACCAACTCCCACTATACCTCTACATACAAGTATTAAAGGAAATGAGGATAGAAAGGCTGGTGCAATCCCTCCTAAAAGGAAACACATTACACCGATCAAAATCAGCGTCTTTATAGGAACATATTCCTGTAGCTTACCAAATACAGGGTTAGCAACAATTATTATCATACAGGGAATGGTTATAAGCAGCTGAATTGAAGTCTGAGGCACATCGCCAAAATGCTCACCAATTACCGCAAGACCGCTGGCAATAGCCATTGCTCCCATCATCAATATACCAACACTGAAGATAGCCAGTTTAGTTTTACCCTTTGACTGTTCCATAATACAGCTCCTTTCTTTTTAATTGATTTTAATCTTTTTTTCACTTGATGCTAAGACGAAATAATTACTATTTGAAAGTCTTTAAGAAAACCTGTATACATTCTTCACGAGTTGTTTTTATAGGATTATTCATACCGGCATTATCGCCAATTGCTTGTTCAGCCATTACCGGAATCTTATCTTTAACTGTTTTTACATCATCTAATACATCATCAAAATACTTGGGGATGTTAAGATCTGCTGAAAGCTTTTCAACAAGTTCTATAGATTTTTCTGCAGCAGCTTCTAAGGCCAGACCCCTGATATCAGCACCCATAGCTTCCGCCACATCTGCATATTTTTGCAATGCAGCAGGCATATTAAACCGCATCACATGCGGCAATACTATTGCATTTGCCATACCGTGAGGAACGTCACAATGAGCACTCATCGTATGTGCTATTTGATGGCATAAACCTAAGCCGTTAACATTAAAGGCAAAACCGGCCATCATCGATGCTTCAATCATAGCTGCACGGGCTTCCATGTTCTTTCCGTCATTAACGGCAGTTCTTAGATGCTTACTAATCATTTTTATTGCCTGAATTGAAACACCGTCTGCAAGTTCAAAATCAGCTTTTGAAACATACGATTCAATTGCGTGAGTAAGGGCATCTATTCCTGTAAAAGCCGTTGTTGAAGAAGGTAAAGACACTGTCAGTTCAGGATCCAGTATTGCTACATCGGGCACTACGAAAGGACTGAGAACACCATACTTAATAAGCTGCTCTGTATCTGTAACGACACCTATCATTGTTACTTCAGAACCCGTACCGGCTGTAGTAGGAACGGCAATAAGAGGTAAGACTTTGGGAGTGATTTTTGCAATACCGCCAATTTCCACTCTGTATTCACCAACAACACCACCATGAGTATATACTACGTTAGCTGCCTTAGCAGCGTCAATGGGGCTGCCCCCTCCAATGACAATAATTGCCTCCGGCTTGTCTGCTCTCATTTGTTCCACTGCATTTTCAACCTGTTCCTCAGTTGGATTTGGGGTGATACCTCCAAATACAGTGACTGTAAATCCCTCGTTTTTCAGCATATCTACAGCATCAGTTACTATGGGTAAATCTTTCAATGTGTCGTCAGTTATTATAATTATTCTTTCTTTTGCTCCCAAGCCCTTTACTTCATCTCCAAGAGCCTTAACTGAACCTGCACCTACTACAACTTTTTTTGGCCAAAGGCCAAGACCTACACTAGTAAATGCCACCACATATTCCTCCTTTATAAAATTGTTAATCTGGTTAATTCATAATATTTTCTCTTTTAATCTGCTACTCCAATTGCCACCACCTTTCTCAGTGCTATACAATACATGTTAAAAACTGTTAAACTCTTGGTATTTACCACCCCTTCATTTTAAAAACTCTTAATTACCGCCCTACTTCAAGGTTTCATTTAATTTTTCAATTGTATATCTTGCTACATCTGCGCAAAGTCTAGCACATCTTTCATGCATTTCAGGAGCCAAAGGCTCAATTCCGGCAGCCTTACACCAGACGTCTACTGAATTTAAACAAAGCTCAGAATGACACACAGTTGTAACCATTGCATCTTCACCTTCCGGTACAAACTGAGGAAATTCATATTCTTTATACCAACTCACCAGATCATTTATTAGTTTATCCTGTGTCTGGATATCAGTTACTAATCCAATCGTTACGGCTGCACCGATTACGGCTCCGCAGAGTGAAGAATGTCCCGGCACACCTCCTTTAAAACCCTGAATGATATCAGGCGGAATAAGGGTAAAAGGATAGCCCGCCTCCTCAGCTAAGTAGCCAAGTGTCCCTGCTGAAACACCATAACTGCATGATTGCTTTGCCTTACAGTTTTCATAGGCTTTTATCGCTGCCCTATCAGGATCCAGTTTTGTATAGGGATATGGCCATTCTATTTGTGGTGCTGACGCTTCTTGAGAGCAGCCAGACAACAGCATACCTCCACCGCTTAAAAGTGCAGCACCGGCAACCATATGTGCCGACTTTTCAAGAAAATCCCTGCGACCAATTTTCTTTTCTTTTATCATCCTAACAATAACCCCCTTTTTGTTTTTTTATAATAGTGGCAATCTTGGTTTTATCTTATATTACATAAATTATGTGTATATTTATTAAAATTCAATGTTTTTCTAATATTTTATAGGGATGATTTTCTATATCTGCAATTTATTCATCTGTTGTTGAATATCACATTTAGCCCGATTTTACGAATTATTCAAAACTCGTTCTCCCTAATTCAAAAGACGTCAGGTCTAAGGTTACGAGAACTAACAAAGACAACTAAATTATGATTTCTATTATTATTTATAGTTGACTATTGCCACTGACAATGTAAACAATATTACTATTCGTAAAGTCGGGCTAGTCTAGCATTCACAATAAGATTAACTGTTACCAATCTAGCTAAGTATATGTTGAGTTTTAAATGTTAAACGGCCTACTCTAGAATGGAAACTGCATTTTCTCTTTTTGCATTGTTACCCATTTTACTTCGGTAAATTCTCTAATGGAATATTCGCCACCTTCTCTGCCAACGCCACTTTCCTTTACGCCTCCAAAAGGAACAACCGCATCAGCATCTATGGACCCGTTGTTCACATGAACCATACCTGCATCTATATTCTCGGCCAGGAATAAAGCCTTTTCAATGTCTTGAGTTACAACGCCGGCAGAAAGGCCATAATTGGTATCATTAGCCACTTCCGCTGCTTCCTTCTCATCTTTTACAGGTATTATTGAAGTAACGGGACCGAAAGTTTCTTCATAGTAAATCTTCATATCTTTATTTATGTTTGAAAGCACTGTCGGCTGATAAAGTCTGTCTTTGTATTTACCACCTGTATGTAATTTTGCTCCTTTAGTAACGGCATCTTCAACAAGTTCATGAATTATCTTTAACTGGTTATCGCTGATGATTGGACCAATAAAGGTTTCTGGCTTGCGTGGATCCCCTACCGGCATGTTTGAAACAATGTTAATTAATTTTTCTGTAAATTCCTCTACAATAGATTCTTCAACAATAACACGGTCAGTTGACATGCAGACTTCACCTTGATGAATAAAAGCACTGAACGCTACAACTTTAGCAGCATATTCAACATCTGCATCTCCAAGGACTACAACTGGATTTTTCCCGCCCAATTCAAGGTAGTATTCCTTCAAATGAGCGGCAGCTGTCTCAGCCACATGACGACCGGTTTCGGTAGAACCGGTAATAGCAACAAATGAACACCTTTTATCTTCGATAAGTGCATCCCCCAGAGCACCTCCCGGACCTGTGATTACATTAACTACACCGTCAGGAATGCCTGCCTTTTCAAAAAGTTCTCCTATTTTTAGACAAATAACCGGAGTTTCACTTGAAGGCTTTAAAACAACGGTATTTCCTGTTGCAACCCCGTATGCAACTTTATATAGTGACAGAACCAACGGAAAATTCCAGGGGGTGAAAGTTACAATCGTTCCACGGGGTTTGCGAAGGCTCATGGATAGTTTCGTCGGATCTGTGTGAAATGTTTCCCCAAAAATCCGCTTGCAATCTCCACTGGCAGTGATAAGCAGGTCTATTGCCGATGCTATTTCAAACATGGCTTTCCCAAATGCACTGCCGCCCTCATCGATTAAAACATCCGCAAATTCCTGTTGGTTTTCTTCGAGAATTTGGGCTGCTTTATAAATTATTTTCGCACGCTCCAGGGCAGGAGTTGCAGCCCAACCTTTACGCGCTTCATAAGCCGCAGACATAACCCTATCTACGTCTTCGATTCCTGCTTTCGGGACCTTGGCATACACTTTGCCAGTATAGGGGTTAATTACATCGAATGTCTCACCCGATAAAGCATCTGTCCATTGACCTCCAATAAGCATTTTGTAATTTTGCATTAATTCCACTCCTTTCAAGTAATCGGATAGTACCTATTCATTTGACAGGCAACAAGTTCTGAGGTATCTTTCTACGGTAATAGTAGAATTACATACCCGTCAGGACCTTTTTTAACAGCTCCCTATAGCGGTAATTACTACATGAATGACTCGCAACAACACCCCCTTAAACCTTTTAATAAAATCTAGTGTGAATAATACTAGTGTATATAATCGCTAATGCAGCTCTTAAAATTTAACTAAATCTGTATATATCTGTCTATACTCTTGTTATATTTCATATAGCAAATTATATGCCATGTCTGCTTCTTCCGTCAGTTCCCGTTATTTCAACAAATTTGAAAAATGGGATTATACTTATAATGGATCAATATAGATACATTATAAGTTGATAGTTTTTTAATATGTACCATTTCAGGTACATATTAAAATAGTTTGAATAGACGGGGACAGTTTCTAAAGCCCTTAGCCGGTGAAATAAAATTCACCGGCTAATTTGAACTTGACGTCAACCAACTTTTACTATCAGTGATGCAGAAGTATCTCCTGCGGCACATCCCGTAGCCAATGCATAACCGCCACCCTTAATTACTGTTTCTTCTATTGCTTCAATTAGCAGCCGTGCAACAGTCGGGGCCTGTGGATGCCCATAAACTAGTGAACTGCCATAATTATTAAAGGACGCCGGGTCAATTTTCAGCTCTTTGGCTAAGTAAAGATCGTTAGCAATAAATGGATTATGGGTCTTGACAGTAACAATATCCTTCATTGTAAGCCCTGCTCTTTCCAAAGCCATACGGGAAGCCGGAACCGGTGCTGTCGGCATGAAAGCTTTTTTAGCCCGTGCATATCCATAGGAAATTACCTGAATAGGTATTTTAGGATCGGCACTCATGGCTTCTGCACGTTCTTTGTTCGTGACAATTATCCCTGCATTAGCATCAGCCGGATGAGTTTGAGCTCCGAAGGTATGAATTCCGCCCTCCATTTGAGGCCGCAGACGCTCCAAACCTTCTTTTTTGGTATTAATAAATACACCTTCATCAGATTCAACCAGTTTAGTTTCCTTACGGGATATTTTTACTTCAACAGGAAACATGTAGCGTTTTTGAAATGCACGATCATCCGCCAGTGCCTTGTTATATTGTTCGTAACGAATCAAGACCAGCTCGTCAGCTTGCTGTCGTGTGAAGCCATTTTCCTTGGCAACATTTTCAGCGGTAACAAGCATACCAAAACCGGTAGAGGGATCACTTCGCATATTGTCCATATTCCAATTCTCAGATATGACTTCACCGCCAGGCCCAAGAGGATTGGGCCATATGGTATGCGGGCCGTTAGAACAACGATCCACCATAAGGCAATATGCGGTATTAACGTTACCTATCTCAACAGCCATGCTTGCATTGAATACCGAGGTTGTAGCAGTAGAACAAGCTTGCATTATAGTCATACCGGGAATATCCGGTGCACCCATCATAAAAGCAGCCCATGTGGCACCGAAGAATACCCGTTGCTGTCCGACTGTAATACCTAAGTAAAGATAGTCTAATTCAGTCTGATCTATGCCTTTGCTCTCAAACCAACGCTTGCTGGTCTTAGCACCTAGTTCGATTGCATTTTCATTTGCAAGACTGCCCTGCCATTTACAAAAAGGAGTGCTGTAGTATCCTCTGTAAGGAATATAAGCTTTTGTAAACATTATTTTTCTCCTTTCATATTTTATTTACCTTCATATTTCGGTGGGCGTCCTGGAGGAGATTGAAGACCGGCCAACGCGTCTTTTGTAGAGAATATGTCAAAAAGACGCTCCAGTTCAATCTTAATGGCTTCTTCGATAGAAACCTTAGACTGTGCATCTATTAACTCATTTGTCATTTTCATCGCTATAGGAGCTTTTTTAGCTATAATCTTTGCAGTTTTTTCAGCAAATTCCTGAGAGACACCCTGAGGCAGTTCACCATCAAGAAGTCTTTCTACATTTTCATCTGTACAAACTTTTTTCTTTTCATCGAAAGCTGCGGGAATTGTCCGTGGGCGGTACTTATTAAATTTTCCAGCAGCTACTACTTCCTTAATTGCTTGCTCGATCATAGTAGGTTCCACAAGTTTCGTTACTATTCCCAGTTGCAATGCTTCTTCAGCCCGCAGTGTTTTACCTGTAAAAATATAGTATTTGGCCAATTCAGGCCCCAAGTGCCGCTCCATTCGGATCATACCACCAAGACCGGGAAAAATCCCTATACCCGTCTCGGGAAAACCAAAGGATCCGTTAGGTGTGGCAATAATAGCTTGGCAGGCCAAGGCTACTTCGCTGCCTCCTCCTAAAGATAAACCGTCCAGCAATGCTATGGTCATCTTGGGGGAATTTTCAAATCTTAGTAACAGTTCCTGACCTTTTTTGGTAAAGGCATAAGTTGCAGCAATATTGTGAGACTTTATGTTATCAACAAAGAATTTAATATCCGCTCCGGCAACAAAGGCCTTACCTGCTCCTTGAAATACAATACCCTTTACGGCAGGATTGCTTTCCGCTTCGTCCAATT